>NZ_LZKD01000144.1:0-13888 GCF_001668695.1 Mycobacterium sp. E2497 | reverse complement strand
GCAGCGGAACCGCGATCGCTCCAACGACGATGAGTGCAAGGTCGAAAATCGTGTATTCGACGCCCGATGCGCCCAGCATGCAGATGCGATCGCCGCGCTGCACTCCGTAAGACCGTAGCGCCGCCGCGGTCGCGGAGATCTGATCCCACGCCTCGCCGTATGTCATCGTCTCGAATCGGGTGTCCAATTCGGCGGTCGTTCGCTTTGTCAACGCGTCGAAGCGGTATCGCACAGCACGCCGGCCCAGGGCTGGGCGCCGGGCGTATCCCATCATCGTCCGGTGCACGATTTCGGACAGGTCGAGCTCCGGATCCTCGCATGCCTGAGCAACAGCAGCGTCAGGGCAGGCCTGTGCAAACTGTGAGTCGACCCGGAGCAGCTCGGTGAATCGTTGAGTGATCCGATTGGACTCCGACAATGTCAATTTGGTTTCTCCTGATCTACGACGCGCGCTAGAGGAGCTGTCACGGCCTTGGTTCAGCGGCACCGCTTTTATGGCAGTATAATGTCAAACCCAGCCCACGGTGATGGATTATGCGCTAGCTAAATAGCCCCAAACCCAGCATGGAGGCTCAAATAGTGCGCCTTTCAGACTAATCACAGCTCAGCGGATCGAAACGGACCGAAATCCCTCTCCCATCATCCGGTGACAGTCTACTGTCATTTGCGTCGCTTTTGACGCGGATCGCGATACCTATTCGGAAGGCGGAACCGGCATGTCTGATGTCCCTTCCGTCAGGAGGGGTCACAGGGGAGTTTCTTCACGTCGTGGCGATTGCGGACTACGATTTGCCGGTGAACCTACTCGGGTTCTACGCAGGTCCTACGGACAACTACCGGAGCTATCTGCGTACGGAATTCGGCGGAGATGGCGGACGTCACCCCTCGCTCGGTACGCCGAAGGGCTAACCGAGACAATTGTGAGAGATCGTGCGGGAACTGGCCGAAGGTATCGATTACGATGCGTCGTCAGTGATTTCGAATTCGGCCACGCGGTACCCGCTGTCGCCCAACGGGGTAATCCGCAACCTAACCCGCTTTCCGATTTGAACGGCGTCCGGATCCGCATTAATCACCGCGCTGATGCGTAGACCCGGCTGATCGTCTAGTTCGACAAGTCCGATCACGTGGGGGACTGGCCGCCCGGGTACCAGCAGTTGCCGAACCACGATGAAGCTATAGACGGTGCCCGTGCCGCGGACCGCTTCAAAATATACGGGGCCACCTGTGAACCGACTGCACTCTAGCGGCGGGTGGATCCATTTCCCGGTTTCAACACATCGGCACATCATCAGCTTGCCATTCTTGAGACCTTCCCAAAACTGCGCAGAATCAGGGTCCGGCAACGGAATCGGCGGTGGTAGCTCAATGTGTGTGGTCATGGTTTCACTCTGCTATAAACGTTGGCGCCGCCGAACGGGCCGCCGCCAGCTGTCACCAGTGCCAGTTCTGCATCGGCCACTTGGCGTACTCCTGCTGTGTGCCGCAACTGCAGAGCTGCTTCGTAGTGATGATTGAGGCCGTGTACATAACCTTCTGAAAGTAGTCCGCCGTGCGGGTTGATGACCACGTCGCCGCCGTAAGTGGCCCGGCCCGTGGCGAAGAAGGACCCGACTTCACCCTTGCCGCAAAAGCCGTATCCCTCCATCGTGGCCATCACGGTGTAGGTGAAGCAGTCATACATGCAGGCGAGGTCCATGTCTTGGGGTGACAACCCGGTACGTTCCCAAATTTTGGGGCCTGCTGCGCGCGAATACATCTCGGTGGGATCGTCCCATTGAGTGAAGCCCGCAGTTCCCTGCGAGTTCGACGAGCCCAGGAGCCAGACCGGAGGCTGCTTTGCGCCGCACGCGATATCCTCACCGGCGATCAGGATCGCCACGGCGGCATCGATTTCCGATGTGCAGTCCAACACCCGAAATGGCTCGTTGATCCAACGGGAGGCAAGGTAAGTGTCCATCGTGAGTGGCTCGCGGCGCACGGCGTGGTCGTTCGGGGCGGCATGTGAACGTTGTGTGATGGCGATATGGCCGAGATCCTCAGCCGTCGAACCGTATTCGTGCTGATGGCGTCGCGCCCACATGGCGAACCATTGTGGCGGCACCATAAATCCGGACGCCGTGTCGAACTGCTCCAGATTGGGCACCTGCAGCTGTTCTTCCACATGGCCGAAGCGGTGCCCGGAGCGGCCGTTCAAAGACCGGTACACAAGGACTGCCTTGCACAAGCCGGCCTCGATGACTGCTGCCGCCGTGGCAACCTGGTCGGCCACCAGATTGCCTCCGCCGTACATCGCGTTCGCCCAGGCTAACTCGTCGATGCCCAGGGCCCAGCCGACAGCCAGCGGCTGCTCAGAGTCGTTGACCATGAAGGTCGTGATGCCGTCGATGTCAGCGGTGGTCAAGCCGGCGTCATCGATGGCCTCCCGACAGGCCTGCACTGCCATGGCGCGGGTGGTACGCCCGGAGTTGCGGTAGTACGTTGTGCGACCGATCCCGACAATGGCACAAACCATGAAAGTCTCCGATCAGGCCGTTGGGTCACGGGGGAGGCCGAGAATTCTTTCGGCGACCAAATTGCGCACAATTTCCGATGTGCCGCCCGCGATAGTCAGACACCGGCTGAAGAGGTAGTCGTGAATCACGGCGGCTTCCTCTCCGACGAGTGCCGCAGACCCGGCGATGGCGAGCGCCAGTTCGGCGACACGTTGCGCGTGCTCAGCGCCAAACAGTTTGGCGACGTTACCTTCGATGCCCGGCCCCGCCTCGAACACTGCCCGCGCCGCCTGCCTCAGATTGAGCGCGGCCATGCAGTAGGCCTCGATCAAAAGCTTGCCTGCCTCGCGAGCGAACCCGACGTCGCGCGCCCGATGCCTATCCAGCAGTTCAATGAGCTTGTCTGCAGTCATCGTCACCGATCCACCACCGATGGACACCCGCTCGTTGCCAAAAGTCGCCATTGCCACCCGCCAACCCGCATTGACCGCGCCGACGACGTCGTGGTCAGGCACAAATACGTCGGTGAGAAAGACCTCGTTGAACAACGTTTCGCCGGTGATCTCTTTGAGCGGACGAACTTCGACGCCCGCCTTCGTGAGATCGATGATCATCATCGTGATCCCCTTGTGCTTGGCGGCAGCGGGGTCCGTGCGCACCGTGGCCAGTCCGCGTTGGCAATTCATGGCGTCACTGGTCCAGACTTTCTGACCGGTGACCAGCCAACCCCCCTCGGCCCGTTGCGCTTTGGTCGCCACAGCCGCGGCATCTGACCCGGCACCCGGCTCGCTGAACAACTGGCACCATCGGAGCCGGCCCTCGAGGCTGGGCCAGATCAAGCGGTCGATCTGCTCGGGGCTTCCGTGCTGCAAGAGGGTGGGTACCACCCATTCGCCAAGTCCGAGGCTCGGCTTGTCAACCCCGTCCAACACTTGCTCGACGACCAGCTGTTCGACGGAATTTGCGCCACGCCCGTAGGGTTTGGGCCAGTGGGGCTGCAGGTATCCGGTCCGTGCCCACGTCGTTTGAGCCTGATCGGGATTCACGCCTTCCAACTTGCGGCGGAACTCTTCTGCTGCCCTCCGGTAATCCTCTGCCTCCGGCGGGAGGTCCACCGTCCGATTGCGACGAATACCTGCACGCTGCATGTTGATTACGTCATCTTGCAACGCTTCCGCGCCACCTGCGAAAAGCAAAAGTACAGTGGCGCGCCTTAAGAACAGGTGAGCGTCGTGTTCCCAGGTGTAACCGATGCCGCCGTGAATCTGGATGTTGCGCAGGGCTGCTCGTTGGTAAGCCGGCAATGCATATCCGGCGGACATGGTTACAGCCAGATCCGCTTCGGCGCCCGCGGCCCGGGCTGCGTCCCAAGTGGCCGCCGTCGCGAGTTCAGCATCGACCAGCATGTTGGCGCAGTGATGCTTGACTGCTTGAAACGATCCGATGGGACGGCCGAACTGTTCGCGGCTCGCAGCGTATTCGGTTGCGCTCTCGGTGCACGCCGCCAGACCACCCACCGCTTCGGCCGCGGCAAGCAGACGCACAATGCGGGTAAGAACGCTGGCGGCACCGGGAAGAGTGTCTGTGATCGGAGCCGATGTCAGTTCAAGGGTGGTAATGGCGCGGGTGAGCATGTCCTCGGATTCGGCGGCCCGGGCAGTCACGGCAGGACCTGTTTCCAAGAGCACGACGTCTTCGTCGACTGGTATCAGGAAAACGTCGGAACTGGATTCACCGAGCGCGGCGACTCGCGATGCGAACACACATGAGTGTGCCTGCACGGCAGAGCTCTTCATACCAACTGCCGCCACAAGCTGACCAGACACCAGCTTTGGCAGCCATCGGTCCCGCTGTTGGTCGCTACCTGTCGCGGCAATCACTGCGGCGGTGATGACCGTCGGTAAGAACGGCCCAGCCATAGCCGTCCGGCCGAGTTGTTCGAGCACGACGGCAAGTTCGGGCAACCCATAGCCTTGGCCGCCAAACTGCTCGTCGATGTGTATCCCGAGCCACCCCGACGATGACATTTCCTGCCATACCGGTTCATCTGACCACCAGCGTGGCTTCGGTTCCGATTCGAGCAGTGCACGCCGAGCTCCCGCCGAACCTGCGAGGTCGGCAAGCACCGTCGAGGCAAGATCGGCGAACGCGCGGTGGTCTTCAGTTAGTGCTAGGGACACTTTGATCTACCTGCCGCCGTCCACGGGTTGCCGAAGTGTTCGCGAAATGTCACCAGCCCCGCCGGGCGGCGGCGCGGCGGCGCCAATTTCCTGGCAGGAACCCCCAGATACACGGCTGCCAGCGGCACGAGCGAGGTAGGCAGCTTGAGGAGTTCGCGCACGTGATCAATCCCGAATACGGTTAGTCCCGTCGTCAGGCACGTTCCGTAACCGAAGCTGGATGCGGCGAGCAGTAAATTCTGGACAGCAGGGTACACGGATGATTGCCAGTGCACCTCGGCTACGCGCTCGGTATCGACGCAGACAGTGACGATCACCGGGGCTGAGGCGAATCCCCCATTGGCGACGCCGTCTTCGACGTCGGTAAACAGGTGCTTGTCGTCGATGGCCTGACGTGCCCACTCGCCACCGCCGGCGTTCCAGGTTTCGGTCCACCAGCGCGTGAGTTCGCCGCGAATCTGCTCGTCACGCGTCACGACGAACACCCATGGCTGCGTGTTCTCGGCGCTGGGGGCGTGCACGGCGGCCGTGAGTATCTTCTCGATGTCGGAGTCTGCGACCTCGCCGTTGGTGTCGAACCTGCGGCATGCCCGTTGGGAGTGAATGACACTCAGTAAGTCAGGCATCAGCCGTGAGCCTGGATTCGATCCCCGCGAGCCGTCCAACCCGTCAAGCCGATCGTGCTCAGGTCGAGGGTGTCGCCCAGACCAAGTTCGCCCGCCATGACTCGCTTGAGGAACTCGGTCATGACCTGGTTAGGCTCGCGGTCTAACTCGTAGACAGCCAGATAACGATGTGCGGGCGCAGGCAAGCTCGGGAGTTCCGCGTCGTCGGGCATGGTGATCTCGGCAAGGCTGTATCGACGCGCGGCGAGCACGCCCGGGATATCAAGCACCTCCGGAACGTGCACGTTGTCGTACCAGGTGTTGAACGCAGCGTCTTGGCCCTCGATTGGGTTGGTGAAGACCAGGAACACGTTCTTGTCCATGGGACGCCTCCTACTGCGACCGGCCGATCCGCTAATCGGAACTATGGCAGTCGACTGTCACAGTGTCAAACAGCGTGACTTTGGTTTCCTACTGCGCGGCCGGAGAAGGGGATTGACGAACCACAGGGACGTTTCGGATCTAGGTCTTCGCGCGCGGTTAGCCGGCTGTTAGGCGCATTCAGCGCAGGGCTTCAGGCAGCGCAGCGAACTCGTGCCGAATCACGTCGTCGATGGGATCGGGTCCTGTGAGCCATTTGTTGATCGAGCGTTCGAGCAGCAGGATGCCGACCTCGGCAAGAATGTGGCATTCTTCGTCGGCTGACGCTAAACCACGCCGCGTGGCGATGACTTGAGCCACCGTCAGCCCGTTGGCCTCATGGTTCTGGCGTTCACGGCCTACCAGTTGCACCGATGACGCGATTGCTTCCCGATACTGGGCAATTCGCTTACGGATTCGCTTGAGGCTGGGCGCCAGTACGGCGAAGGACTCCACCATCGCGTCGTAGTCCGACAGGGCCTCATCCTGGGCAAGGTAGACGGCGCTGAAAGCCTCGATAAAGCTGTATTCACCAGAAAACAGCACCGATTCCTTGGTCGGGAAGTAACGAAAGAACGTGCGCGCCGACACGCCGGCCGCTTCGGCGATTTCGTCGGTGGTCGTCTGGTCGTACCCCTGCGTGCTGAACAGGCTCAGGGCGGTGTCGATCAGAGCCGCGCGGATCCGGTCCGCGTGCTCGCTCCGCGGTGAGCGGTCGCCTCGTGCCATCGTCCCTCTCCTCGCCCGAACCTTGCACCGACGGTATATATGGTTTCGGTCCGGGCGCATCATTGACACGCATAACTGTCAAGTCGGTACTGAGGTTCGGAGACAGTCGACTGTCAACATTGGGTTTGGGAGTGGTCCGCGGAGCTGACGGGATGCGACTGGTGAGGTTCGCCTGGACGAGCAGCCGGGTCAGTCGACCTCGGGAATCACCTCTTCGGCAACCCATTGAAGGTGGTCGAGGTAGGCGCTGAAGTCGTTCAAGGGTGGTGGGTTCACCCAGGTATCGGTCACTCCGAGGTCGGATAGCATGCAACAGTTGTCAATTACCTGCTGAGCGTTCTGCCCATATTGGGAGTTCGGGTCGTCAATGGCTGAGTGCTCTTGACCAATCGAGAGCATGGCCAAGCTATAGAACAACGAGAACGGGCGGCCGTCGAAGCCGGGCTGAGACCTGAGATAGTCCATTTTCGCGGGTAAGTCTTGCGGCTTCGTTTGCCACGGTGCCCACCCGTCCCCAAACCGGGCGGCACGGCGCACCACGGCATCGGCGTCGCCGCCCATCCATATCACCGGATGCGGCTCCCGGATTGGCTTGGGCCCGAACGCAATATCGTCAAATCTTACGAACTCGCCAGCAAAACGCGGGCTGTCGCTATGCCAGAGTTCGAACATCGCCTCGAGGTACTCGTCCATAAGCCGACCACGCTTGTGAAACGGGACTCCGACCACGTCATATTCGTCCTTGAGCCAGCCGACTCCCACCGTGATCTGCGCTCGGCCTCCCGATAGCCAATCCAATGTCGCGATTGACTTGGCGGCGATTATCGGATTGTGCAAAGGCAATACTGTCACCATCGACCCGATGCTGATGGTCGATGTCGCACCTGCGACGTACGCCTGCGCAGTGGTGGCATCGAAGTAGTGGTTGCCGGACAGTCCCACGTGGCTTGTGGGCGTCACGAAGTGCTCTGGGAGAAAAACCTGGGAGTAACCCAGTTGTTCGGCCCTGCGGGCTACCTGCGCGATATCCGCGCCGGTAAGAGCAAGCTCCCACGGCTGCGTAATCGCCGCGATCTGCATCGTGTTGGGCAGGAAGACAGCGAATCTCACTAGGCGCCTTTCGATCAGGGGCTACCGACCGCGATTGGGAGTTCCGGTCGGCTGCCGGACGTCTAGTTATATATTTATACAAATGATTCTGCGTATCAATGGCCGGACTCAAGGCGCTGCCGACGGCAGCGGCGGTCCAGACGCCTGCGCCGCTGCCAAGATCGACGTGACCGGACTGGTGCGCGCATACGCGCAACACCTTGCCCCCAAGAACATTGGAGCCACGGGAATTCCTTCGACCGGCGTGAACGCCGCGATGTCGCAGAGACGGTCTTACTACACCGGCACAACGGTACTGCGCGATGCCGGCATGAACGTGACGTAGTACGAACTATGGTTCGGCGGTGGCTACTGGCCGAGCAGTGCGCGCTTGAGCACTAATAGCATCAGTCTGGCGGCCTCGTAGTCGTTGTCGAGTTGGCGTCGTGACAGGGAGAGCTCAGTCAGCCTGCCTAGCACAGCCACGAAAACCGCTGCCGCCACCGTGGTGTCCATACCAGCCGGCGGATCGACATGGCGCAGCAAGGCTGCAACCGCGACGTGGAATGCACCGATTCCATGCGACACACCCTCGGTGGGCAGCTGGTCGGCCAGGGTGCCGTCGTACCAAGCGCGCATGGCACCGCTGTAGTTGCGGTGGAACCGGACATATCGCGCCAGCCAGGAGTGGAGTGCATCGAAATCAAGGCAGTGTTGCGCTTGCTCGTAGAGATCCGCTGCCAGACGGGTGCCCTCAAGGACAGCCTGTTCGGAAAGTTCATCGAGGATGGCAAGTTTGGTTCCGAAATGTCGGTACAGTGTCGCCCTACTGACGTCTGCGGCCGCCGCGATGTCCTCCATCGCCACACCGTAATAGCCGCGCTCATTGATCAGCGCCGAGCTGGCGACCAGTATGTCGTTGCGGATCGGCGACATAGAGTCGACATCAGGCTCGGGTGGGGCCACGGGCATCACCGGGAATGTTGTGGCACGCTCGTTGTTCTGATCCGATATCGGCGTCGGTATCGCGTGCTGGATCGCGGACGCCGGGGTTTCAGGAAACAGCAGCAGCTGCAGCGCGATCGTCAACGAGTTGGTCGTGTGGGTGCTTGACGTCAGCCCAAACATGCCGCGAAATCGGTACAGGTTCACCATGTGGGAGATTCGGAGCAATGCTGCCGCCGCGTCGGCGGCGTCGATATCGCGTACTCCCGCGTGGCGTAATTTGTCAGTGATCAGATCGGCATATTGACCAGACACCACACCCGCGTCAGTCTGCGGCAGACCTTTGATCGCGCCGATACCAGGAAACTCTAGAAACACCATCGCGTACTTGTCGTAGAGCTGCGCCCAGTCACCCAACCAAACATGAAGGCTGGCTACCCCGTTGGCGTCGGGGCCAAGCTCACCCAGTCGATGGGCATGGTCCATCACCGCCGGTTCGCATTGGTGGACCAATTCTCGAAAAATATCGTCTTTGCTCTCGAAATACTGATAAATCGTCGCGCGGGAGCCGCCCACCGCCTTGGCGATCGCGTCGATGGAGGTGCTGTGGTAACCCTTGGCGACAAACAGCTGGCCGGCGCGCTGGACGATGAGGTCCCTGGTGTGCAGACCGCGACGGCCTACGGTGGGATTGGCCGGGGCGTAGCCGGGCCGTCGGGTCTTTTGGGACTGGGTCATCGCCTCAATCATTGCCGACGCAGGTCGCTCAACGCAGTGTCAGGCCGACGGCGGCCCGGGAATGTTGCGGCGGGCCTTGCCGGGATAGCCGAAGAACTTCTCGAAATTGGCATCGTTAATGGGGTCGACCGCGTTGCGGCGAGCCGCGGCGCGCAGCGCAGTCAGCCGTGCGGTGGCCTTGGCGAGTTCGTCGGGCCGGCCCGAATCACGCAGCTCAGTCACCTCGGCAGCGAGCGTAGCGATTTCTACCCGCAGTCGTTCGCCGGCCTCACTGAACGTCAACAGGTCGTGATCGTCGTCGTCGATTCGCTCCCGTGCCGTGCCGGCTGCCGGCATCGGTTTTTCGCTACCCGACATGTCGTGGTCCTTTCGGTCTAGACAGTGTGATCGCAATCATATACCGTGCCTGAGATACAACGTCAGAAACTAAGACGACGGGTCAGAAACAGGAGGCATCGATGCCGCTACTAGACAGCCACCAGATCATTTCTGTTGACGACCACCTCGTCGAGCATCCCCGAGTCTGGCAGGACCGGCTGCCGCAGAAGTACCGCGAGCAAGGCCCGCGAATCGTTGAGCAAAACGGTCAGCACCTCTGGTCGTATGACGGCCAGGTCTTCCCGACGATCGGTTTGAACGCGGTAGCCGGCAAGCCGCGCGAAGAGTGGGGCCTGGACCCGGTCCGCTACGAGGACATGATTCCCGGATGCTACGACCCGGTCGCGCGAGTTGTGGATATGGATCTCGACGGCGCGCAAGCGGCTCTGTGCTTTCCGTCTTTTCCCGGCTTCGCCGGCGGCACCTTCCAGCGCGCCACCGACAAGGAACTGGCACTGCTGTGCGTCCAGGCGTGGAACGACTTTTACATCGACGAGTGGTGCGCGACCGCGCCGGATCGATTCATCCCGCTGGCAATCCTGCCTACCTGGGACATCGACGCGACGGTTGCCGAGACTGAGCGGGTAGTTGCCAAAGGCGCCCGGACGGTGTCGTTTCCGGACAGCCCGGTGCCTTTAGGGCTGCCGTCGTTCCACTCGAATCATTGGGATCCATTGTGGCGCGTTTGCTCGGAGGCTAACGTCCCCGTGTCGCTGCACTTCGGTTCTGGTTCATTCGTTCCCGGTTTCTCGTTTTCATCGGTTAAACCGATACCGGGGCAGATTACGGTGCCGGACGCTCCCTTCGCGGTGGCCACCACGCTGTTCGCGACCAACCTGATGTGGACCACCGTCGACCTGTTGTTCTCCGGTAAATTGCAGCAGTTCCCGGACCTGCAGTTCTCCCTGGCCGAGGGTGGAATCGGTTGGATACCATACATTCTCGAGAGGTCCGACTACGTGTGGGATCGGCACAAGTATTACCAGGCGATCGACTTCGACGCCCGCCCCTCGGATCTGTTCCGTCAACATTTCTGGGGATGCTTCATCGACGACGAACACGGGCTGGCTAATCGTTATGCGGTCGGCGTGGACCGGATCACGCTGGAAGTGGACTTCCCCCACTCGGATTCGAACTGGCCGAACTCACGCAAACGAGCCGCTGAAGTGCTCGCTGACGTCCCTGATGAGGAGTGCGCACTGATCGCCGAAGAAAATGCGCGCCGGATGCTCAACTTCCCTCGGGTGCCCGTGCAGGACGCTGTTCTGACCGCCTGACTCGATGGCATTGCGGCTTGGCATCATCGGGAGTCGGCTGGGGCGCGCATGTGCATGTTCCTGCCTTTCGCGCCACAGCTGGCTTCGATCCTGTCGCTCGCTGCGCCGTCCACGGCGAGTGGGTAGAGAGGCCGGCAAGCTCGTACTGAGCGGGGTCAACCGCAGCGCGTCCTACTAGGCCACCCTAGCCATGTCGTGCAGGCGCCGTGGATGTACGACCAGGAGCACAGCGGCGACTACCTGGCCGGGATGCTCGTCCACAACCTGGATTTTGTTTTGGAGTCGGGTCGGCCATCCCGAGTCCGTGTGCGCCGATTTGCAGACCATTGAGCGATCAGGCCGCTTCTTGGCGGGAACGCCCTTCGGATCACTGCCGATGCCACCGGATCGGTGCTGATTACTTCGGGCCTTCTTGCCCGGCACGATCGCTCCCCAACGGCAATAAGGCTCGTCTGCGATCATCTGACCTGGTGCAAGTCGAGTCGTTTGCATGATTGACCGGAGGACCACAACGGTTCGGATGACGATCGAGGCCGGAACCAGCTTGGTCGCTGTCATACCCCGCGCGAAACCCGGCGGGGTAAAATACCGTCGAGCGTGCCCGTGGTAGCCCGTACCGCCGTATTGCGGTCGCTCGGCGGTTCCTAGATTGATAGGTTCGCATTCTGCAGCAACTGAGCGAAATCGATTGCCCCAGAGCGAACCGCCGCTGTCACACCGCCGTCGACGAGAAGATCCGTCCCGGTAACGAAACTTGCCGCCCGACCTAGCAGAAAATCCGCAGCGGCGGCGATATCGTCCGGTGTGCCGAGACGCCTTGTGGCGGAACCGTCGACCATCAACCGCATCACATTTCCGGATTCTCCAGCGAGTTCCTGCCTTCCCATCGAAGTCGAGATGACACCGGGGCTTATCGAATTAATGCGTGCGCCTCGCGCACCCCAGGCGGTGGATGCCGCGGCAACGCGAAGTTGGTTGGCCCGCTTGGCGTAACCGTAGGCCTCCTGCGCACTGCTGAATCGCTGCGGGGCGGAGGAGGGGAGCGACAGCAACTCCTCTGCCGGACAAGTGGCCAGCCGAAACTCGTCTTGAGGGTCGATCGGTGAATTGAGATGGCCGGCCATACTTGAGATGACCACCCCAGCACCATGTCTTTCAATCACTTTCGCGAATTCTTCGAGTACCAGCGCGACACCCAGCAAGTCCACGCCAAGTATTGCTTCAACGGGTGCCTGCTCGGGGGATAGGCCCGCGGTGTGCACTACCCTGGTTACCCGACCCAGCGAAGCCGCGAACTCGGCTAGCTGAGCAACCGAACTTCGTGACTGCACATCAACCGGCGCGGTCCGTACCAGGTGACCGTCTGATGTTAGCGCCGCCGCTGTCTGGGTTAGACCGTCGTCATTGACATCCGAAAGTAGAACTAGATGGCCAAAGCCCAGCCGTCGGGCAGTAGCCGTACCCATCCCGCCCGCACCGATAATCACGAGCACCTCAGGGATGGCGCTGGCGCCAGGCTGATACTCATCCACCGACTGCATTCTGGATACTCCCCTTGAGGTCCGACCGTCGCAAATTATTAAAACCTTTATAGCATTAACAGCACGTATCACGTCTGTGCCACAACGATGCCAGTGGAGGGCGACGTGCCGGATGCGAGGCCCCCGAGGTCATCGGAGTGCTCCAGATTCGCCGTGCGCGCACGGCTCTTTTCGGGACCGCCGAGCATCGACGATGCTCAAGCAGATATGCACTGCGCCAACGCCTGCGCTGATCTGTCAAGCGTTACCCTCGTCCGGATCGGTCGGTCGATTACTGCCCGCCGAGGTGCGCGCTGTATTCGTCCCGGATGGATTCCATCGCGTTGAGTCGGCGTGTCAGCAGCGTGATTTCCGACTCGTCATCTGAATTGGCGGCGTCGAGCTGGCCGAGCCGCGCTTGCGTGCGGCCAATCTCCTTGACGAGGCGTTCTCGTGCCTCGTCCTTGGTGAGCAGGTCCTGATCGGTCCAGTCGGACAGCGGCAGCTGTTCGACCGGCTCGACGCCATCGGTGGTCATGCAGATCGCGGAAAGTTGTACAGTTTGCGCGTGTTCAGCTCGACCATCTGATGCACCTCGTCGTCGGGAACATCCTTGAACGCCTGTGCAGCCCGCTCACGGCTGTTCGGCCAGAAGGAGTCCGAGTGCGGGTAGTCGCACTCCCAGGTGATGTTGTCGACACCTATCCGGTGCCGCGCCTCGATACCAAAGTCGTCTTCGATGAAGCAGCCGTGGAAGTGGCGACGGAAGAGATCGCTGGGCTGCACGTCCTGGTTTATGTTCTGGTAGAACCGGTGCTTACGCCAGGTGCTGTCGCAGCGCTCCAGGATGTACGGGATCCAGCCGATGCCGCCTTCGGACAACCCGATCTTGAGCTTGGGATGCCTGTGCAGGGCGGGTGAGAACAGCCAGTCCGTCATGGCGCCCATGCTGATCGTGCCCATCAGCACGATGAAGACCGCAAACGGCGCGTCCGAAGCGATCGACGGGGGGAAGCCGCCGGAACCGAAGTGCTGGGCGAGCACCAAGTCGGTTTCCTCGAATGCCGACCACAGCGGGTCCCAGTGATCGCTGTGCAGCGACGGCAACCCGAGCCGATCCGGCAGGTCGGGGAAGCTGACGCACTTGGCGCCCTTGGCGGCCATCCGGCGGAGTTCCTTGATGCTCGCGTCGAGGTCCCAGAACGGCAGGATCGCGACGGGCACGAACCGGTCCGGCGCGGTCGCCGCCCACTCGTCGATGTGAAAGTCGTTCCAGGCTTGGGAGCACAGCAGTGCCAGTTCCTTGTCCTCACCCTCGGCGAAGACCGCGCCGGCGAACCGGGGGAAGGACGGAAAACAGGTCATCGCCTGCACGCCATCGATGTCCATGTCGGCCACCCGCGCCTTGGGGTCGTAGCAGCCCGGAATCATGTCGTCGTAGCGGACCGGTTCGATGCCGTATTCCTCGGGCTTTTTGCCCGCCACGGCGTTGAGCCCGATGTAGGGGTAGAT
>NZ_LZKD01000143.1:0-95315 GCF_001668695.1 Mycobacterium sp. E2497 | reverse complement strand
CGAGACCGCGTGCGACCCGCGGCTGAACACCCAGCAGTCGCTGGAGCTGGCGTTCCTGGTCGCCGAAATGCTGCGCGGCTAGGTGCACCAAAAGCGAGATGCGACGGCAAGTCACGGTCGCGGTCACGTTCCACGGCATCGACTTCGCTGGTGGGCTGAGGCGAAGAATGTCCCGGAGTCCGACCCAGCCGAAAGCCGTCCACCACGATGCCGGTGGAGCCGATCATCGGCTTTTCAGCGGACCAAAAACGCCGTCCGACCAGTGCCCCCGGCACGACTCGAACGTGCGACCTAGGGATTAGAAGGCCCTTGCTCTATCCACCTGAGCTACGGAGGCAATGTGCACGTCAGTCTATTCCAACGGCGTGTCGTAACCCGACTCGCCGCCGCGCCGCACACGAAAAGCGTTCGCGCCCCGGCGTTATCGGCTATGGTTGGGAACCTCGACACACGTAGAACACCGACCGGTCATCGGCCGTTAACCGCAATGAGGCGTGTGCATATCGTCGAGGGGTGGCGTTGCTATGAGCGTGACCACGCACGTGACTTCCCGGTGCTCGTGGGCCGGTAACCAGGCCTTACGCCTGGCGGGCGATGCGAAAGACGCCTATCGGGTCGGCACGCTGTTGCTGCGCGGCTCGCCGTTCGCGCTGGGCTGCCTCGCGGGCTGGCTCTCCACCGAGTTTCCTCCCCACGTCGTGACCGGGCACGCGTTGTCGCGCCTCGCGCACCCGTCCATCGGGCGCGTCGGCACCAGCTGGGCGGCGCAGCGGGCGGACCGGGCCCTCACCGCGGCGCTCGACGAAGCCCTCGGTCCCGACTTCCGCGAGCAGGTCTGCCACCCGGCCGGCATCAAGCCCGTCTGCGCACCCCGCAGCGGCGTGTTGAACAGGCCCGGACCGCACCGCCGGTACGCGGCCCAGACGTCCGACATCCCCTACGGTCCGGGCGGACGCGACAACCTGCTCGACATCTGGCGGCGTCACGACCTCGCCCCGGGGCGGCGGGCGCCGGTGCTGATCCAGGTTCCCGGCGGGGCGTGGACCGTCGGCGACAAACGGGTGCAGGCCTACACGCTGATGAGCCGCATGGCCGAGCTCGGCTGGATCTGCGTCTCGATCAACTACCGCAAGAGCCCGCGTTCGACGTTCCCGGCGCACCTCATCGACGTGAAGCGGGCGATCGCCTGGGTCCGCCACAACATCGCCGACTACGGCGGTGATCCCGACTTCATCGCGATCACCGGCGGGTCGGCGGGCGGGCATCTGGCCTCGCTGGCCGCGCTCACCCCGAACGACCCGGCGTTCCAGCCCGGATTCGAAAACGCCGACACCACGGTTCAGGCCGTCGTGCCCTACTACGGGGTGTACGACTTCACCGACTCCGAGCACATGCACGACTTGATGCTGCCGTTCCTGGAGCACTTCGTCATGAAGGCCCGCTACGCCGACGAGCCCGAGCGGTTCCGGGCGGCGTCGCCGGTCTCCTACGTGCACAGCGGGGCGCCACCCTTCTTCGTGCTGCACGGCGAGAAGGACGAATTGGTGCCCAGCGGCCAGGCCCGTGCCTTCTGCGCCGCGCTGCGTGCGGCCGGCGCCGCCACGGTGGCCCACGCCGAACTCGCCAACGCCCATCACGCGTTCGACATCCTCTCGACGGTCCGCTCGCGGCTGGCCGCCAACGCCGTCGCGGATTTCCTCGGTGTCGTCTACGGGCGCCGCGTCAGCCCGCTGCTGGACTTCGTCCCGCTGGCGGCCACGTCGGCCAGCTGAGCCCGGCCCCGGTAAACCGGCGCCCGGCGCCGACCGCTCCTTTCACCAGCGCGGCAACCCGACTAGCGTTGGGTTGGCGATGGGGTTGGTGGTGGGTCCGAGGCAGGAGGCTTGATCTTCGGTGACAGGGTTGGCGCGTCGGTCGGAGAGCCATGACTGAGTCCGATGGGGTCGTGAAATTGTCCGACCAGCTGGGACCGGTCGACTATCTGATGCATCGGGGCGAAGCGAATCCGCGGACGCGATCGGGCATCATGGCGCTGGAGCTCCTTGACACCACGCCGGACTGGGACCGGTTTCTGAGCCGCTTCGAAAACGCCTCCCGACGGGTCCTGCGGCTGCGGCAGAAGGTGGTCGTGCCGACCCTGCCGACGGCGTCACCGCGCTGGGTGGTGGACCCCGACTTCAACCTCGAGTTCCACGTGCGGCGGATGAGGGTGGCCGAACCCGGCACGCTGCGCGACGTCTTCAACCTCGCCGAGGTGATGTTGCAGTCGCCGATGGACATCTCCCGGCCGCTGTGGACGGCCACCCTGATCGAGGGGCTGCCCGGCGGGAAGGCCGCGACACTGCTGCACGTCAGCCACGCCGTCACCGACGGCGTCGGCGGGGTGCAGATGTTCGCCGAGATCTACGACCTCGAACGCAACCCACCTGCCAAGGCGACACCCCCGCTGCCGGTTCCGCAGGACCTCACACCCAATGATTTGATGCGCCAAGGCATTAACCACCTGCCCGCCGCGGTGGTCGGCGGCGTCCTGAGCGCGGTCTCCGGCGCGGTCTCGGTCGCCGGGCGTGCGGTCCTCGAGCCCGCGTCCACCGTGTCGGGCGTCGTGGGTTACGCCCTCTCGGGCATGCGGGTGCTCAACCGGGCGGCCGAGCCGTCGCCGTTGCTGCGGCGGCGCAGCCTGGCCACCCGCACCGAGGCGATCGATATCCCGCTCGCCGACCTGCACCGGGCCGCGAAGGCCGGCGGGGGATCGATCAACGACGCCTACCTCGCCGGCCTGTGCGGCACCCTGCGGCGGTACCACGAGGCGCTCGGCGTGCCCATCAGCACGCTGCCGATGGCGGTACCGGTGAACCTGCGGGCCGAGGCCGACACGGCCGGGGGCAACCGGTTCACCGGCGTCAACCTGGCCGCGCCCGTGGGTACCGTCGATCCGGTCTCGCGGATGAAGAAGATCCGCGCGCAGATGACGCAGCGTCGCGACGAGCCCGCGATGAATATCATCGGTTCGGTCGCGCCCCTGCTCAGCGTCCTGCCGACCGCGGTGCTCGAGGGCATCACCGGGTCGGTGATCGGTTCCGACGTCCAGGCCAGCAACGTCCCGGTGTATCCCGGGGACACCTACATCGCCGGTGCAAAGGTGTTGCGGCAGTACGGCATCGGTCCGCTGCCGGGAGTGGCGATGATGGTCGTGCTGATCTCACGCGGCGGGTGGTGCACCATCACCGTGCGCTACGACCGGGCGGCGGTGCGCAACGAGCCGCTGTTCGCCCAATGCCTGCTGGAGGGCTTCGACGAAATCCTGGCGCTGGCCGGCGATGGGGCACCCCGCGCGGTGCCTGCCTCGTTCACCGAGCCGGCGACGTCGGCGCGGACGGTGGCGGGTTCATGAACGCCACCGAGGACCAGGGAGGCCAGGGCGGGGCGGCCGGCGGGGACATGCGTCTGCCCGGCTCGGTCGCCGAAATCATGGCCAGCCCGCCGGGCCCCAAGATCGGCGCGTTCTTCGACCTCGACGGGACGCTGGTGGCCGGCTTCACGGCGGTGATCCTCACCCAGGAGCGGCTGCTTCGCCGCGACATGGGCGTGGGTGAGCTGCTCGGCATGGTGCAGGCCGGCCTGAGCCACACATTGGGCCGCATCGAGTTCGAGGACCTCATCGGCAAGGCCGCCGCCGCGCTGGCCGGCCGCGTGCTGGACGACCTGGAGGAGATCGGTGAGCGGCTGTTCGTGCAGCGCATCGAGTCGCGGATCTACCCGGAGATGCGCGAGCTGGTGCGGGCGCACGTGGCTCGCGGGCACACCGTGGTGCTGAGCTCGTCGGCGCTGACCATCCAGGTCAACCCGGTGGCGAGGTTCCTGGGCATCTCGAACATGCTCACCAATAAGTTCGAGACCACCGAGGACGGGATACTCACCGGCGGCGTGCAGAAGCCGATCCTGTGGGGACCCGGCAAAGCCGCTGCGGTGCAACGGTTTGCCGCCGAGAACGCCATCGACCTCAAGGACAGCTACTTCTACGCCGACGGAGACGAGGACGTCGCCCTGATGTACCTGGTCGGCAACCCGCGCCCGACCAATCCCGAGGGCAAGATGGCCGCCGTGGCCAAGCGCCGCGGTTGGCCGATCCTGCGGTTCAGCAGCCGGGGGCCGGTGGGTCTGCGGCGCCAGCTGCGCACCCTCGCCGGCTTCGGCTCGATGTTCCCGGTCGCCGCCGGCGCCGTCGGCATCGGCGTGCTGACCCGCAACCGCCGGCGCGGCGTCAACTTCTTCACCTCGACCTTCTCCCAGCTGTCGCTCGCGATCACCGGTGTGCACCTCAACGTCATCGGCCAGGAGAACCTGACCGCGCAGCGGCCGGCGGTGTTCATCTTCAACCACCGCAACCAGGTGGACCCTGTCATCGCCGGCGCACTGGTGCGCGACAACTGGATCGGCGTGGGCAAGAAGGAGCTGCAGAAGGACCCGATCATGGGCACGCTCGGCAAGCTGCTCGACGGCGTGTTCATCGATCGCGACGATCCCGCCGCCGCGGTCGAGACGATGCACGAGGTGGAGGACCGGGCCAGGAAGGGGCTGTCGATCGTGATCGCCCCCGAAGGCACCCGGGTCGACACCACCGAGGTCGGGCCGTTCAAGAAGGGCCCGTTCCGCCTCGCCATGGCCGCCGGAATCCCGATCGTGCCGATCGTGATCCGCAACGCCGAGCTCGTCGCCGCCCGGAACTCCACCGTCGTCAACCCCGGCACGGTCGACGTCGCGGTGTTTCCGCCGATCTCGGTGCAGGACTGGACCATCGAGAACCTGCCGGACCGGATCGCCGAGGTCCGGCAGTTGTACCTGGACACGCTGGCCAACTGGCCCGTCGGCGACGAGCTGCCCGCGGTCGGCCTGTACCCGGAGAAGAAGGCCGCGGCGAAGGCCAAGGCGCCGGCGAAAAAGGCTGCGGCCAAGGGTGTTTCCAAGGCGCCCGTAAAGAAGGTGGCGGCGAAGGCGCCGGCAAAGAAGGCCGCGCCGAAACCCAAGCCGGCCAACGCGAATCCGCACGAATCCCAGGCCGCCCTCAAAGACGGCGAGGCGCATAGGCCCGCCGATGCGGCGGTCAACGCCGAACCGCCCGAAGGGCAGCCGTGACCGAACCGGCCGCGGATACCACCGCGGTCCTCACCGGCGACGACTCGCTGGTGTTGGCGTCCATGGCGTCGCCGGTCGAGCGGGAACTGGTGACAACCTGGATGGCCCAGCAGTGCGGCGACCAGCCGGAGGCCAGATTCGACGTCCTCGAACTGCCACCGCCCAACGCCCCGCCCGACGCGCTGACCGCGCTGATCGAGCGGCTCGAGGCCGGCGACGACGACCCCGACCGCGCACCCGCCGACCGTTCCATCGTGCCGGTGCGGGTGTTCTGGCTGCCGCCGCCGGATCGCGGCAGGGTCGCCAAGCTGGCCGGCCTGCTCCCCGGGCGGGATCCCTACCACCCCAACGAACGTCAGCAACTGCACATCATCCGCAACGCCCCGCAGCGGGCGCGGGTGGTGGCCGGCGAACCGGCGAAGGTCTCCGAACTGCGCCAGCAATGGCGCGACATCACCGTCGGCGAGAACGAGACCGACTTCGCCCGGTTCGTCATCCGCCGCGCGCTGCTGGCGCTGGAACGTGTCGAGTACCGGATCCTGGGGCCGCAGTACAAGTCTCCGCGGCTGGTGAAGCCGGAGATCTTGGAGTCCAGCCGGTTTCGCGCCGGGCTGAAGAATATCCCCGGCGCGACCGTCGAGGAAGCCGGCCGGATGCTCGACGAACTCTCCACCGGCTGGAGCCGGGTGTCCGTCGACCTCGTGTCGGTCCTCAGCAGGGCGATCAGCCGCGGCTTCGATCCGGAGATCGACTACGACGGGTATCAGGTCGCGGCGATGCGCGCCGCCCTGGAAACCCATCCGGCCGTGCTGCTGTTCTCGCATCGGTCCTACATCGACGGCGCGGTGGTCCCGGTGGCGATGCAGGAGAACCGGCTGCCGCCCGTGCACGTGTTCGCCGGGATCAACCTGTCCTTCGGCGCGATGGGTCCGCTGTTGCGCCGATCCGGGGTCATCTTCATCCGGCGCAACATCGGCGGAAACCCGCTCTACAAGTACGTTTTGCGCGAATACGTCGGCTACATCGTCGAGAAGCGGTTCAACCTGAGTTGGTCCATCGAGGGCACCCGCTCGCGCACCGGCAAGATGCTGCCCCCGAAACTCGGCCTGCTGTCCTACGTCGCCGACGCCTACCTGGACGGCCGCAGCGAGGACATCCTGTTGCAGCCGGTGTCCATCAGCTTCGACCAGCTGCACGAAACCGACGAGTATGCGGCCTACGCCCGCGGCGGCGAGAAGACGCCCGAAGGCGTCAGCTGGCTGTACAACTTCATCCGGGCGCAGGGCGAGCGCAACTACGGCAAGATCTACGTCCGTTTTCCCGAGGCGGTGTCGATGCGCCAGTACCTGGGCCCGGCCCACGGCCCGCTGACCCACGACCAGGACGCCAAACGGCTTGCGCTGCAGAAGATGTCATTCGAGGTAGCCTGGCGGATCCTGCAGGCGACGCCGGTGACCGCGACGGGTCTGGTGTGCGCGTTGCTGCTGACCACGCGCGGCGCGGCGTTGACGCTCGCCCAGCTGCACCACACGCTGCAGGACTCGCTCGACTATCTGGAACGCAAGCAAACCCCGATGTCGACGAGCGCGTTGCGGCTGCGCTCGCGCGACGGGGTGCGGGCGGCGGTCGACGCGTTGTCCAACGGACATCCGATCACCCGAGTCGACGGGGGCCGGGAGCCGGTGTGGCGCATCGCCCCCGACGAGCAGCACGCGGCGGCGTTCTACCGCAACTCGCTGATCCACGCCTTCCTGGAGACGTCGATCGTCGAGCTGGCGCTGGCACACGCGCGGCACGTCGAGGGCGACCGCATGCAGGCCTTCTGGGATCAGGCGATGCGGCTGCGCGACCTGTTGAAGTTCGACTTCTACTTCGCGGACTCGGCGGCGTTCCGGGACAACATCGCCGAAGAGATGGCCTGGCACGACGATTGGGAAGCCCACGTCGCCGCCGGCGGCGACGAGATCGACGCGTTGCTGTTCG
This sequence comes from Mycobacterium sp. E2497, assembly GCF_001668695.1. Classification (NCBI taxonomy): domain Bacteria; kingdom Bacillati; phylum Actinomycetota; class Actinomycetes; order Mycobacteriales; family Mycobacteriaceae; genus Mycobacterium; species Mycobacterium sp. E2497. The sequence goes on along the minus strand of NZ_LZKD01000143.1, from coordinate 88,196 downwards.
CCAAGCGGCCGCTGATGGCGGACGCGATGCTGCGGGTCTTCTTTGAGGCCTACGAGATCGTCGCCGACGTGCTGCGGGATGCGCCGCCCGACGTCGATCAGAAGGAGTTGACGAAATCGGCGCTCGGCGTGGGCCGCCAATATGTGGCGCAGACCCGGGTCCGCAGCAGCGAATCGGTGTCGACGCTGCTGTTCGCCACCGCCTACCAGGTGGTCGCCGATCAGGACCTCACAGCACCCGCGCCCGATCTCGTCGAACGGCGGATCGCGTTCCGGCAGGAACTGCGGGACATCCTGCGGGACTCCGATCACATCGGCCGGATCGCCCGCAACCAGTTCGTCGCCCGCGAGAAGAAGGCGCGTCAGGAGCGCCTGCCTCGGTAGCCGCCGGTGCGCGGCCATACCCTGGCTGTATGACGGTCGATCGGTCTGTGGCCACCCCGCGCGCGCTGGTGTGGCCGATGCTGACCGGCGTCGCCGTGCTGGCCGGCTGCACGGCGGCCGGCATCGGGGCGCTGTCACTGGCCGACGCGCTGACCGCCACCGGCCTGCCGAACCCCGGCCCCGCGACCACGCTGGGGCTGCCATTCGTGCGGGCGGCCGGGGAGATCGCCGCGGTGCTCGCGGTCGGGTCGTTCCTGTTCGCGGCGTTTTTCGTGCCGCCGCAACGCAACGGCGTCCTGGACGCCGACGGCTATCGGGCGCTTCGCCTGGGCACGTTCGCGTCGGGGGTGTGGGCGCTGTGTGCCGCGCTGCTGGTCCCGCTGACCATCTCCGACGTGTCGGGCCGACCGTTGGTCACACTCCTCGACCCGGTGCGGATCTGGTCGGTGGCCGGCCTGGTCACCACCGCCTCCGCCTGGCGCTGGACCGCGGCGCTGGCCGCGGTGGTGATGCTGGCCAGCCTGCCGGTGCTGCGCTGGTCGTGGACGCCGCTGTTGTTCGCCGGCTCGCTGCTGACGTTGATCCCGCTGGGATTGACCGGCCACTCGTCCGCGGGCGGGTCACACGACCTGGCCACCAACAGCCTGCTGATCCACCTCGTGGCCGCCGCGGTGTGGGCCGGTGGGCTGCTGGCGCTCGCCGCGTACGGGCTGCGCGGCGGGGGATATGTCGCCCTGGCGGCGCGGCGGTTTTCCGCGATCGCGCTGTGGTGCTGGGTCGCGATGGCGCTCAGCGGGGTGATGAACGCCGTGGTGCGCGTGCCCATCGGTGACCTGTTCACGTCCGACTACGGGCGCCTGGTGGTCGCCAAGTTCGCCGCGCTGTGCGCGCTCGGGATCCTCGGCTGGCGCCAGCGGCGCTCGGCCGTGGCCCGGCTGCAGGTGGAACCGGACCTCCCCGACGCGCGTCGCGCCCTGCTCCGGCTGGCGCTCGCCGAGGCCGCGGTCTTCGGGCTGACGTTCGGCGTCGCCGTCGGGCTGGGCCGCACCGCGCCGCCGCCCCCGCCGAGTCGGCTGCCCTCGATCCCCGAGGCCGAAATCGGCTACGACTTCGACGGGCCGCCGACGCCAGCCCGCATCCTGTTCGATTGGCGCTTCGACCTGATCTTCGGCACGGCCGCCATCGTCTTCGCGGTCCTCTACGTGGCCGCCGTGCTGCGGCTGCGTCGCCGAGGCGACGCGTGGCCGCCGGGCCGGACCGCGGCATGGCTACTCGGCTGTTTCGCGTTGCTGTTCGTCACCTCGTCGGGGGTCGGCCGCTACATGCCGGCGATGTTCAGCGTGCACATGATCGCGCACATGGGCCTGTCGATGCTGGTCCCGATCCTGCTGGTGCTCGGCGCCCCGGTCAGCCTGGCGCTGCGGGCGCTGCCCGCCGCCGGTCGTGACGAGCCGCCCGGGATGCGGGAATGGCTGCTCGCCGCGCTGCACAGCCGCTACTCACGCTTCGTCACCAACCCCGTGGTCGCCACCGTGTTGTTCGTCGCGGGCTTCTACGGGCTGTACCTCTCGAACCTGTTCGACACGGCCGTGGGCAGTCACGCGGGGCACCTGGCGATGAACGTGCACTTCCTGGTCAGCGGCTACGTCTTTTATTGGATCGTCATCGGGGTCGACCCCACGCCGCGCCCGATCCCTCCGCTGGCCAAGGTGGGCGTGGTGTTCGCGTCCCTGCCGCTGCACGCGTTCTTCGGCGTGGTGCTGATGGGCACCCGGAAAGTCCTCGGCGCCGACTACTACCGCTCCCTCGGGTTGAGCTGGCACAGCGACCTGCTAGGCGATCAGCGACTGGGTGGTGGCATCGCCTGGGCGGCGGGGGAGGTGCCCCTGGTGATCGTGATGCTGGCGCTGTTGGTGCAGTGGGCGCGCAGCGACGACCGCACGGCCCGCCGGCTGGACCGCGCCGCCGAACGCGATGACGACGCCGAGCTGGTCGCCTACAACGCGATGCTCGCCGAGCTGGCGCGGCGCGGCACGCCGGGACATGCCAAGCCGCGGTGACGAGGTGCTTGAGTTGCGGAGCTCGAGCGGCTCTTTGTCCCTGACAACACCCCGTTGACGGATACTGCGAACGACTCGCCTCCCCGCCAACCCGTTTCGCTTCGACGCCGGGCTAATTCCTGGACGGTGGTGGTTGGGGTCGGAAGGGGTCGTACCACCACCATTCGGCGCGTTCGCCGATCGGTCCCGGGCACGGCGGGACGGCGGGCGGCGGTTGAGTGGGTGGGCGCGCCAGCGACCCCGGACTCAGTGTGCGCCCGGCGCCGTCGTTGAAGGTGAGATCGGGTGCGGGTCCCACGATGGTGATGCCCCCGGAGTGGTGCAGCCGGTGGTGATGAGGACAGACCAGCACGAGGTTGGTCAGCTCGGTGGGGCCGCCGTCTTCCCAGTGCCGGATGTGGTGGGCGTGCAGACCGCGGGTGGCGCCACAGCCGGGAACTGCGCACGAGCGGTCGCGGTGCTCCAGCGCGCGGCGCAGTCGCCGGTTTATCAGGCGGGTGGTTCGGCCGGCGCCGATGGGCTGGCCGTCGCGGTGGAACCACACCTCACAGGTGGCATCACAGGTCAGGTATTGGCGCTCGGCGTCGGTGAGCAGCGGACCCAGATGCAGAGCCGCGGTGCGCGTTTCAGCATCGACGTGCACCACCACGGTGGTGTGCTGTCCGTGGGGCCGGCGGGCCGCCTCCGCGTCCCACCCGGCCTCGACCAGGCGCATGAAGGCCTCGACAGTGCCCGGCAGCGGCGGCGCGCTTTCCGACGCTCCGTCGGCGCGGTCGTGCTTCCATTCGGCGACCAGCGCGTCCTGGTGCGAGGCCAACGCGGCGTCGAATTTCGCGGCGTCCGGAGGCGGGAGGGCGATCCGATAGCAGCTGCCCTGCTCGGTGGAAGTCTTCCTGAACGAGCGCTCGGGCTCGCGCCGGGGTTCTGGGTCAGGGCGCGGTTCGAGGCTGATCGCGGTTCGCAGCTGGTGCACCGTGGCCACCCGCGCCAACTCCGCATAGTGCGCGTCGGAGCCGTCGCCGGCGCGTGCGGCGATGATGCCGACCTGGTCCAGCGACAGCCGCCCGTCGCGCAGGCCCTGGGTGCAGCGGGGGAAGTCCTCGACCCGGTGCGCGACGGTGGCGATCGTGTGCGCGGTGGTCGACGACAACCCCAGCTTCCAGGCCACCAACGCCGCGACCGAGCGCGCGCCGGTCATGCCGCACAGCTCATCACGCTCGATCTCGGCGACCAGGTCCACGATGCGCCCATCGATGGCATTGCGCTGGCCGGCCAACTCCGCCAACTCCTCGAACATCACCTCCAAACGCTCGGCAGGGCTCACTGCCACAGCGCTAGCCGGTGCGGTGGAAGACATGGACCCATCATCGCAGCGGGGTACGACGGGTTTCGGCTGCCGATTTCGCGCTCGGACTGACCTTCGTCACCTCAAGCGGACAGCCTGATTGGCCCGAAACTGCAGGCCCGGGTGGTAAGGGGACCAAGGACCAATAATGCGCGATCGCACTCATCGCCGGACTACTCCACAGTCCCGACTCCTTCCACAGGGCCGCCGACCTGGACACGGTTTGAGCCGCTCTTGCCCGCCGGCCCGTCGGTGGCGCCGAGCTCAATGGCAACCAGGACGGGCGGTGACGCGTTCGCCGCCCGATAGCAACCGAGAAGGGATCAGCCAATGTTTGAAACACCGCTAACGGTCGTCGGACACATCGTCACCAACCCCGAACGGCGACAGGTCGGCGCGCAGGAAGTGATCAAGTTCCGCGTCGCCAGCAATTCCCGGCGACGCATGGCCGACGGCGGCTGGGAGCCCGGCAACTCGCTGTTCATCAACGTCAATTGCTGGGGCAAGTTGGTCACCGGCGTCGGCGCAGCGCTGGGCAAGGGCGCACCGGTGATCGTGGTGGGCCATGTGTACACCAGTGAGTACGAAGACCGCGACGGCAACCGCCGCTCATCACTGGAGATGCGTGCCACCTCCGTCGGGCCCGACGTGTCGCGCGCGATCGTGCGCATCGAGAGGCCGGGCTACACCGGCCCGACTGCCGCCGAAGCCACCAAGCCACCCGCGGATGCGGCCGGCGCCGCTGGTGAGGACGCCGATTGCGACGGCACCATCGAGTCCGCGGGAACGGGACCGCTGCCGATGTCGGCTTAGCTGCGGAATCCGGTCCCCCGGGTGATGCCTAGGATGGTCGCGAGAACTCTCTGAAAAGACCAGAAAGGCACAACCGCGGCATGGCTGAGTTCATCTACACGATGAAAAAGGTCCGCAAGGCGCACGGCGACAAGGTGATCCTGGACGACGTCACGTTGAGCTTCTATCCGGGCGCCAAGATCGGTGTCGTCGGCCCCAACGGCGCCGGCAAGTCGAGCGTCTTGCGGATCATGGCCGGGCTGGACAAGCCGAACAACGGCGAGGCGTTTCTGGCCACCGGCGCCAGCGTCGGCATCCTGCAGCAGGAGCCGCCGCTGAACGAAGAGAAGACGGTGCGCGGCAACGTCGAAGAGGGGCTCGGCGACATCAAGGTCAAGCTGGACCGCTTCAACGAGGTCGCCGAGTTGATGGCCACCGACTACTCCGACGAGTTGATGGAGGAGATGGGCCGGCTGCAGGAGGAGCTGGACCACGCTGACGCCTGGGACCTCGACTCGCAGCTCGAGCAGGCGATGGACGCGCTGCGCTGCCCGCCTCCGGATGAGCCGGTGACGAATCTGTCCGGTGGTGAGCGGCGCCGCGTGGCGCTGTGCAAGCTGCTGTTGTCCAAGCCCGACCTGCTGCTCCTCGACGAGCCGACCAACCACCTGGACGCCGAAAGCGTGCAGTGGCTGGAACAACACCTGGCCGCCTACCCGGGTGCGGTGCTGGCGGTGACCCACGACAGGTACTTCCTGGACAACGTCGCCCAGTGGATCCTCGAGCTCGACCGCGGTCGTGCCTATCCCTACGAGGGCAACTACTCGACCTACCTGGAGAAGAAGGCCGAGCGGCTCTCGGTGCAGGGCCGCAAGGACGCCAAGCTGCAGAAGCGGCTCACCGAGGAGCTGGCCTGGGTGCGGCAGGGGGCCAAGGCGCGGCAGGCGAAGAACAAAGCCCGCCTGCAGCGCTACGAGGAGATGGCCGCCGAAGCGGAGAAGACGCGCAAGCTCGACTTCGAGGAGATTCAGATCCCGGTCGGGCCGCGGCTGGGCAACCTCGTCGTCGAGGTCGACCACCTCGACAAGGGCTACGACGGGCGGACCCTGATCAAGGACCTGTCCTTCACCCTGCCCCGTAACGGCATTGTCGGTGTCATCGGCCCGAACGGTGTCGGCAAGACGACGCTGTTCAAGACCATCGTCGGGCTCGAGCAGCCGGACAGCGGGACGGTCAAGGTCGGCGAAACCGTCAAGCTCAGCTACGTGGACCAGTCCCGCGCCGGTATTGATCCCAAAAAGACCGTCTGGGAAGTCGTTTCCGACGGGCTGGATTACATCGAGGTCGGCCAGAACGAGATCCCGTCACGGGCCTACGTCTCGGCGTTCGGCTTCAAGGGCCCGGACCAGCAGAAGCCGGCCGGCGTGCTGTCCGGCGGCGAGCGCAACCGGTTGAATCTGGCCCTCACGCTGAAAGAGGGCGGCAACCTGCTCCTGCTCGACGAGCCGACCAACGACCTCGACGTCGAAACGCTGGGTTCGCTGGAGAATGCCCTGGAGAAATTCCCGGGCTGCGCCGTGGTGATCTCCCACGATCGCTGGTTCCTGGACCGCACGTGCACGCACATCCTGGCCTGGGAGGGTGACGAGGACAACGAGGCCAAGTGGTTCTGGTTCGAGGGCAACTTCGGTGCCTACGAGGAGAACAAGGTCGAACGGCTCGGTGCCGACGCGGCGCGGCCGCACAGAGTGACCCACCGGAAGCTCACGCGCGACTAGTGTCAGCTGCGCAGCCCCGACGAAGCGGCCCCGATGGCCGCGGTGGGGGCGTCCCCGTTGCGGGCAGAGTGGGCGGTTGAGCACAGTGGCATGTGTATGAGTTGGGAGCCATCGGCATGACGATCGATCCCGGAGCGAAGCAGGCCCTCGAGCCGTGGACCGCCTTCACCCAGCAGCAGGACATACCGGACTGGATCGCGCGGGCCTACATCGAGAGCTATCGCGGTCCGCAGGGCGACGACCCCGGGGCGGCGGAATCCGGTCCGATCGACCTGACGGTCCCCACCGCCATCGTGACTCCCGGCATGCTCGGCGCGCACTATCAGCTCGGCCGGCACCGCCCCTCCGGTGAGAGCCGGGTCGCGGTCTACCCGCCGGATCACCCGGCCGGATTCGGGCCCGCCCTGCAGGTCGTCACCGACCACGGCGGCATGCTGATGGACTCCGTCACGGTGCTGCTGCACCGGCTGGGCGTGCCCTACGCGGCCATCATGACCCCGGTCTTCGAGGTGCACCGCAAACCGACTGGCGAGCTGGTCAGCGTCGACTCGAAACCACCCGGCGCCCCGCAATACGTGGGCGAGGCGTGGATACACGTGCAACTGTTGCCGTCGGTCGACAGCAAGGGCCTCGCCGAAGTCGAACGGCTGCTGCCCAAGGTCCTGTCCGACGTGCAGCAGGTCGCCAGCGACGCGGGCGCGTTGATCGACGCCCTGAGCGGGCTGGCCGCGGCGGTCGAAGGCAACGCGCAGGGCCACTTCTCGGCCCCCGACCGCGAGGACGTCGCGGCGCTCCTGCGTTGGCTGGGCAACGGTAACTTCCTGCTGCTCGGCTACCAACGCTGCCGCGTGCAAGGCGGCCTGGTCTCCGGCGACGGGTCACCGGGCCTGGGCGTCCTGCGCACTCGCACCGGTTCCCGGCCCCGGTTGACCGACGACGACACCTTGCTGGTGCTGGCCCAATCGGTTGTCGGCAGCTACCTGCGCTACGGCGCGTACCCCTACGCCATCGCGGTTCGGGAGAACCTCGGCGGCGACGACGGCGTCGTCGAGCACCGCTTCGTCGGGCTGTTCACCGTCGCCGCGATGAACGCGGACGTCCTGGAGATCCCGACGGTCTCCACGCGGGTGCGCCAGGCGCTCGCCCTGGCCGACAGCGACCCGATCCACCCCGGCCAACTGCTGCTCGACGTCATCCAGACCGTCCCGCGCTCGGAACTGTTCACGCTGAGCGCCGAACGGCTGTTGGCGATGGCCAAAGCGGTGGTGGACCTGGGGTCCCAGCGGCGGGCGCTGTTGTTCTTGCGGGCCGACCGGCTCCAATACTTCGTCTCGTGCCTGGTCTACCTGCCCCGCGACCGCTACACCACGCAGGTGCGGCTGCAGATCGAGGACATCCTGGTCCGCGAATTCGGCGGCACGCGGCTGGAATTCACCGCACGGGTGAGCGAATCACCCTGGGCCCTCATGCATTTCATGGTCCGGCTACCCGAAGACGCGCCGCAGGTCGACGTCTCCGAGGACAACCGGGTCCGCATCCAGGGCCTGCTGAGCGAGGCCGCCCGCACCTGGACCGACCGGTTGATCGCCGCGGCCGCGGACGGTTCCGTCGATCATGACGACGCCGAGCACTACGCGACCGCCTTCCCCGAGGTCTACAAACAGGCGGTCACCCCCGCCGATGCCATCGAGCACATCGCGATCATCAAAGAGCTGCAAGACAACTCGGTCAAGCTGGTGTTCTCCGAACGGGGCGAGGAGGGCGCCGCCCAGCTGACCTGGTTCCTGGGCGGGCGCACCGCATCGCTGAGCCAGCTGCTGCCCATGCTGCAGAGCATGGGCGTGGTGGTGCTCGAGGAGCGGCCCTTCACGGTGACCCGCCAGGACGGGCTGCCGGTGTGGATCTATCAGTTCAAGATCTCCACGCACCCGACCATCGCGCCCGCGACGACGACGGCCGAGCGGGAGGCGACCGCGCAACGATTCGCCGACGCGGTCACCGCGATCTGGCAGGGCCGCGTCGAGATCGACCGGTTCAACGAGCTCGTCATGCGCGCGCGGCTGAGCTGGCAGCAAGTCGTGCTGCTGCGCGCCTACGCGAAATACCTACGGCAGGCGGGCTTTCCGTACAGTCAGTCCTACATCGAGTCGGTGCTCAACGAGCACCCCTCCACCGCGCGATCGCTGGTCGTCCTGTTCGAGGCGCTCTTCGATCCCCGCCCGTCCGGGGCGTCGGCGAACCGCGACGCCCAGGCGGCGGCGGCCGCGGTCGCCGCCGACATCGACGCGTTGATGAGCCTGGACACCGACCGCATCTTGCGGGCGTTCGCCTCGCTGGTACAGGCGACGTTGCGCACCAACTACTTCGTCACGCGAGAGGGCTCGGCCCGCGCCCGAAACGTGCTGGCCCTCAAGCTCGATGCCCAGCTCATCGACGAGTTGCCGCTGCCGCGCCCCAAATACGAGATCTTCGTCTATTCGCCCCGCGTCGAAGGCGTGCACCTGCGCTTCGGCCCGGTGGCGCGGGGCGGGCTGCGCTGGTCGGACCGGCGCGACGATTTCCGCACCGAGATCCTCGGCCTGGTCAAGGCGCAGGCGGTGAAGAACGCCGTCATCGTGCCGGTCGGGGCCAAGGGCGGCTTCGTCGTCAAGCGGCCGCCGATGGCGACCGGCGATCAGGCGGAGGACCGCGAGGCCGCCCGCGCCGAAGGCATCGCCTGCTATCAGCTGTTCATCTCCGGGTTGCTCGACGTCACCGACAACGTCGATCACAAAACGAAGAAGGTGAGCCCGCCGCCCGAAGTGATCCGGCGCGACGGCGACGACGCGTATCTGGTGGTGGCCGCGGACAAGGGCACCGCCACCTTCTCCGACATCGCCAACGACGTCGCCAAGTCCTACGGATTCTGGCTGGGGGACGCCTTCGCCTCCGGCGGATCGGTGGGCTACGACCACAAGGCCATGGGCATCACCGCGAAGGGCGCGTGGGAGGCCGTCAAACGCCACTTCCGGGAGATGGGCGTCGACACCCAGACCGAGGACTTCACGGTGGTGGGCATCGGCGACATGAGCGGCGACGTGTTCGGCAACGGCATGCTGCTGTCCCGACACATCAAGTTGATCGCCGCCTTCGACCACCGGCATGTCTTCCTCGACCCCGACCCCGACCCCGCCGCCTCGTGGGAACAACGCCGGCGCATGTTCGACCTGCCGCGCTCCAGCTGGGACGACTACGACAAGTCGCTGATCAGCGAGGGCGGTGGGGTGTACAGCCGCGAGCACAAATCCATCCCCGTCAGCCCGCAGGTGCGCGAGGCCCTGGGCATCGACGGCGACGTCACCGAGATGACGCCGCCCAACCTGATCAAGGCGATCCTGCAGGCACCGGTCGACCTGTTGTTCAACGGCGGCATCGGCACCTACATCAAGGCCGAATCCGAGTCCGACGCCGACGTCGGTGATCGCGCCAACGATCCGGTGCGGGTCAACGCAAGCCAGGTGCGCGCCAAGGTGATCGGTGAAGGTGGCAACCTGGGGGTGACCGCCCTGGGCCGGGTCGAGTTCGACCTGTCGGGCGGGCGCATCAACACCGACGCCATGGACAATTCCGCCGGCGTGGACTGCTCGGACCACGAGGTCAACATCAAGATCCTGATTGACTCGCTGGTGACCGCCGGCAGGGTCGATCCCGACGAGCGCAAAGAGCTGCTGGAGTCGATGACCGACGAGGTCGCGCAGCTGGTGCTCACCGACAACGAGGATCAGAACGACCTGATCGGCACCAGCCGCGCCAACGCGGCCAGCCTGCTGCCGGTGCACGGCAGGCAGATTCAGTACCTGGTCGACCACCGGGGGCTCAACCGCGAACTGGAGGCGCTGCCGTCGGAGAAGGAGATCGACCGCCGATGCGAGGCCGGCATCGGCCTCACCTCGCCCGAGCTGTGCACCCTGATGGCGCACGTCAAACTCGGGCTCAAAGAAGAGATGCTGAACACCGAACTGACCGAGCAGGACGTGTTCGCCTCCCGGCTGCCCCTGTACTTCCCGACGCCGTTGCGGGAACGGTTCACCCCGGAGATCCGCACCCACCAGCTGCGCCGCGAGATCGTCACCACCATGCTGATCAACGACCTGGTCGACACCGCCGGCATCAGCTACGCCTTCCGAATCACCGAGGACGTCGGCGTCGGGCCGGTGGACGCGGTGCGGACGTACGTGGCCACCGACGCCATCTTCGACGTGGGCCAGATCTGGCGGCGCACCCGCGCGGCCAATCTCCCGGTCGCCTTGTCCGACCGCTTGACGCTGGATACCCGGCGGCTCATCGATCGCGCCGGCCGCTGGCTGCTCAACTACCGTCCACAGCCGCTGGCCGTCGGCGCCGAGATCAACCGGTTCGCCGCGAAGGTCAAAGACCTGACCCCTCGGATGTCGGAGTGGCTGCGCGGCGACGACAAGGCGATCGTCGAAAAGGAAGCCGCCGAGTTCGCGTCGCAGGGAACACCCGAGGACCTGGCGTACATGATCGCCGCCGGCCTGTACCGCTTCAGCCTGCTCGACATCATCGACATCGGCGACATCAACGACATCGACGCCGCCGAGGTCGCGGACACCTACTTTGCCCTGATGGACCGGCTTGGCACCGACGGCCTGCTGACGGCGGTATCCGAACTGCCCCGCAACGACCGCTGGCATTCCTTGGCGCGCTTGGCGATTCGCGATGACATCTACGCATCGCTGCGGTCGTTGTGCTTCGACGTGCTCGCGGTGGGGGAGCCGAACGAAAGCGGCGAGGAGAAGATCGCCGAGTGGGAACACCTGTCCGCGTCGCGGGTGGAGCGGGCCCGCCGCACCCTCATCGAAATCCAGGAAAGCGGGGAGAAGGATCTCGCGACGCTTTCGGTGGCCGCGCGTCAGATCCGGCGCATGACCCGCACCAGCGGAAGAGGTTCATCGAGTTGAGCGTCGGCTTCGTCGCCCCCGTACCGGTGCGCTGGTCGGACATCGACATGTACCAGCACGTCAACCACGCCACGATGGTCACGATCCTGGAGGAGGCCCGGGTCCAGTTCCTGCGTGAAGCGTTCGAGGTCGACATCTTGACCATCGGGTTGCTGATCGCCGAAGTCAAGGTGACCTACAAAGGTCAACTGCGGCTGGTCGATTCGCCGCTGCAGGTGACGATGTGGACCAAGCGGTTGCGGGCGGTGGACTTCACGCTGGGCTACGAGGTGCGCTCGGTGTCCGCGGATCCGGAATCCAAGCCCGCCGTCATCGCCGAGTCGCAACTGGCCGCCGTCCATATCGAGGAGGAGCGGCTGGTGCGGCTCTCCCCACACCATCGGGAGTATCTGCAGCGGTGGATCCGGTAGTTGACCGCGGACTTTGGCTGGGTCCACAGGACCGGGCCGCCCAGCGCAGGGATCTGGGCGCGTTCGTCGATCACGCGTTGCGACTCGACGACGCCGCGGTCATCCGCCTCCGCAACCGATCCACAGGGCTCCTGACGGCCTGGGTGGCAACCGGTTTCGACGTGCTGGCCAGCCGTGTGGTGGGCGGCCAGGTGCGGCCCGACGACCTGTCCGTGGGCGCCGACGCCCTGGCGCGCGGCCTGACCGCGATGGATGACTCCGGCTACGTCGACCCCGGGTTCGCGATGGACTCCGCGTGGCGGGGGGCGTTGCCCCCGGACACCGGCTTCAGCCACCTCGAGGACATCCCCGCCCGGGTGATGCTGGATCTGGCGCAGCGCGGCGCGCGACTTGCCAAGGAACACGGCAGTTCTCATGGCCCGCCGGTGTCACTGCTCGACCAGGAGGTCATTCAGGTGAGTGCGCCCGACGCCAGCGTCGGGCTGCCCATGCGGTGCGTGTTCGCCTTGACCGCAATGGGTTTCCTGCCGCAGTCTCCGGACGCCGTAGGCGCCGATGAGATGATCCGGGTCCGGATCCTGCCCACCTGGCTGCGCATCGACGCGCGGTTCGGCTCGGTGTACCGGCGCCGCGGCGACCCGGCGCTGCTGCTGCGCTGAGGTGTCGAGCAGCGATCACCTCGGGTCACGTGCCGTAGACCATCCACAGCGGGAGAACCGAGTCGAGGTAATCCATGAACTTTTTCAGGCCCACGCGGTATTGCCCGTAGCCGTAGGGGTCTTCGGCGTACTCGGGGAAGGCGATGCCCAACCCGAACAGGCCGGGGGCAATGATTCCGTTCATCCGGTTGTAGCCCAGCCGGCCCCATTGGGGCGTCTCGGGCAGCTTCCGCGGCTCGAAACCGACGGTGTAGACGACGCGATCACACTCGGCGACCTTCTCGTCGAACTCCGGGCTCGACACCAGGCACCTCTCCAGCCGATCCGGCCACACCCCGTCGATGTTCTCGCGAGCCCACACCGCGGCCCGCCCCTTGAGGCCGGTGTCGTCGAACAGGATCCAATCATCCAGGTAGACCGCGTATTTGAGCGGGCTGCGGTAGAAGTTGATCACCTTGGCGACCGGACACCGCAGGAGGTGCGGCAACGCGATCATCGACGAGTGCGACGAGCCGAAGACCGCAACCGTCGCCCCTTCCAGCGGCACCTCGGCGAGCTTGTCGGCATCGAGGGCGACCTCGACCGGAATCTCCTCGATGGGGTAGTCGAGCCTCCTGGGTACCGCGCCGACCGCGAGAATCACGTTGTCCGACGCCAATTCCCTATCCCGTGTTTCGATCCGCCACCGCCGTTGCGCCAGGGTCAGCGTGGTGGCCGTCGTCTCGAATACGTGCACCCGCTGGCGCAACTGCTCGGTCACCCATACCAACGGGTCGGCGACCAGGGCAAGGGCGCAGGTCTCCTCGGGGTCGACTTCGGCCAGCGGCGATGGCGGAGCATGTGAGAACCCAAAGGCCGCAGAGCCATTCAAGAAGCTCATAAACGTCCCGGCGATCGTGTTGCTGGACACCGACCTCCACTTACCGCCCAGGTCTCCTGCGGCGAAGGCGGGATCCACCCAGGCGATCTTGTCGGGCGGTATGCCCTGATCGAGCAGCCTTCCCACCGCCGCGATGCCCGCGGGTCCCGCCCCGATCACCGTCCACGCGTACGTCGCCATGTACTAGGTATAGAGGAGCGGCAGGCCACGCGCCGAGCCGGAAGGGCGGGATCGGATCACAAGATGTCGGCGAACATCAGCGCCGTACCTGCGGCGGTGACCGTCTGGGTCACGATTTGCGCGTAGCTGAGTTTAACGGTGCGCGGCATCAGTTTCGTCCAGCGCTGCGCCACCCAGCGGTACGCCCAGAAAATCGCCACCGCGCCGAACCCCAGGGCCGCGATCCCGTTCACCATGTTGACCCAGTCCGGCGTGGCCTGGGACATGTCGTGCGTCGCGTGCTGCATCCCCGAGGCGGCGCTGTGCGCCGGCATGCTCATCGCAAGGTCGTCCGGATGCCCGGCGCGTCCCGGCAAGCTGCCCTTCATCGCCCCGTACATCCAGGCCATCGCCACCATCATCAGGGCGTAGTAATAGTTGGTCAGCCTGCCGTCGGCGGCCCAGGGCGTGTGGCCGGCGATGCCGACGAACCAGGCGCCGCCGAGCAGGAAGCACGTCGCGGCAACCATGGTCGGGATGCTCATGCCCACACCCCACGCCATCAGGATCATCACCGCCGACATCGCCAGATGCAGCAGCTGGCTCACGATGCTGGTCCAGCAGCGGCGTTGAGCGACAAGGAAATATCCGTAGGCTGCGAAGCTCACGGCGAAGAGTGCCGTCACCAGCCATCGCAACGTGTTATCCACGAACCCGCCTTTCGCCGGTGGGCTCGCACGGTGTCGGCCTAGGACCCGGAATCGGCGGTTCGATCTCGGTCATGGCACGAGAGTACCCCCACCGGGTATCTCCGCTTCGGAGGCGCCCCGGCGGTTGGCCAACCCCAATGTGAAAACAGCTGGACTGCCGCAGCTTTGGATTCGCCGTTCAGGCCAGCCACGCCGCGGCGTCCGGCGCGAGTTCGCCGTCGACCAGCGGGGCGCTGGCCATGATGAGCTCTCCCGGCGGCAGTGGGATCGGTCGGCGGCCGGCGTTGACCGCGCACACCGCCCCGCCGCCGCGGCGCCGGAAGATCAGCGCATCCGGTGGCGCGTCCAACCAGTCGATCTCGTCGCCCTCGAATTCGGCGCGCTCCTTGCGCAATTTGATGACGTGCCGGAAGAACGAGAACGTCGAATCGGGGTCTGCGATCTGGCGCTCGACGGTCAGTGCCGCCCACTCCTGCGGCATCGGTAACCACGTGTCGGGGGAGCTGGAGAACCCGAACGGGGGAGCGTCGCCCGACCACGGGATCGGAACGCGGCACTTGTCGCGGCCGCGCTCGGTATGCCCGGAGCGTTCCCACGTCGGGTCCTGCAGCACTTCGTCGGGCAGCTCGACGTCCGGCAGCCCAAGCTCCTCGCCGTTGTAGACGAACACCGCGCCCGGCAGGGCGAACATCACCATCGCCATCGCCTTCGCCCGGTTCAGCCCGACCTCGCCGCCCCCGTAACGGGTGACCTCCCGCCCCACGTCGTGGTTGGACAGGGTCCAGGTGGGGATGGCGTTTTCGATCGCGATGGCCTCCATCGAATTCTCTATCGCATGGCGGATCTGGTCGGCGTCGAAGTCGATCTTGGTGAGCCGGAAGTTGAAACCGAGGTGCAGTTCGTCGGGCCGCAAATACTCGGCCCACAGGAGGTTGTCGAGCACCCACACCTCCCCAATGGTCACCGCGTCGGGATAGTCGTCGACGATCTTGCGGATCCCGCGGTGGATCTCGTGCACGCTCGGATGATTGAAGCGCGGGTCGTCGTCGCTGTGACTGAGCACCTTGACGTCGTCCTTCGCGTCGGGCAGGTCAGCCGGCTTGGCCATGCCGTGTGCGACGTCGATGCGGAAGCCGTCCACGCCGCGCTCCAGCCAGAACCGCAGCGTCTTCTCGAAATCGTCGAAGACGTCCGGGTGTTCCCAGTTCAGGTCCGGCTGCTCGGTGTCGAAGAGGTGGAGGTAGTACTGGCCCGGATTGCCGTCCGGCTCCACCACCCGCGTCCAGGCGGACCCACCGAATACCGACGTCCAGTTGTTCGGCGGCAGCTCCCCGTCCGGACCCTGGCCGTCGCGGAAGTAGTAGCGCTCCCGCGCCTCGGTGCCCGGCCCCGCGGCCAGCGCGGCCTGAAACCACGGGTGTGCCGAGCTGGTGTGGTTGGGCACCACGTCCATGGTGATCTTGATGCCCCGCTTGTGCGCCGCGGGGATCAGGCGCTCAATGGCCGCCATCCCCCCGAACAGTGGATCGATGTCGCGGGGGTCGGCGACGTCGTAGCCGTGGTCGGCCATCGGTGAGACGGTGACCGGGTTGAGCCAGATCGCGTCCACCCCGAGCCGCTCGAGGTGATCCAGATGGGCCAGTAACCCGTCGATGTCGCCCACGCCGTCGCCGTCGCTGTCGGCGAACGACCGGGGATAGACCTGATAGAACACCGCGTTCGACCACCATGCTCCGGGGCTCATCCTGCTCCGTTCGGTTGGGTATCAGAAGGGCGAATTGACCAGCGAGTTGGCCGCCATCTCGAGGTAATCGAGCAGCTGGCGCCGGTGCTCGTCGTCGAGGGTCTGCGAATCGATCGAGGCGACGGCGGTGTGCATGCAGCGCAGCCAGGCGTCCCGCTCGATAGGCGTGATCCGGAACGGGACGTGCCGCATCCGCAGCCGGGGATGGCCCCGGCGGTCTGAGTAGGTGCGCGGGCCGCCCCAGTACTGCTCGAGGAACATGCGTAACCGTTCTTCGGCGCCCGCCAGGTCGTCCTCGGGGTACAGCTGGCGCAGGATCTCGTCCTCGGCGACCTGGGCGTAGAAGCGGGACACAATCGCGTGGAAGGTCTCGGCACCGCCGACGGCGTCATAGAAGGACTGGGGCTCGGAATCCATCACCTCCATTGTGGTCCATGGCGGCGGCGTCCGGCCGAGGCGGGCCGCGGGCGCTCCCGGTGTTCACCCGGGCGACATGCCGTTCACCTGCAATAGGGGTGCGATTGGCGACGAATCATGGTGGACTATCCGCGGAGGATCTATGGCGCAGGGCAAGAGACGCCGCAGCCACCGCAGTTCCGGTGCCGCGGCAGGGTTAACCGGGCCCCCAACCGCGTCATGCCTGCATAGCGTCGACACCCATCCCCCCACCCGCCAGGACACCGCTTCCCTGTGGAGTCGCCGGCGGGTGTTGCTGCTGAATTCGACCTACGAGCCGCTGACCGCGCTGCCGATGCGGCGGGCGATCGTGATGGTGATCTGCGGCAAGGCCGACGTGGTGCATCACGACCCGAGCGGACCGGTGATCCACTCGGCCACCAGCTCGATCCTGGTGCCCTCGGTGATTCAGCTGCGGTCCTACGTCCGCGTTCCGTACCGGGCCCGGGTTCCGATGACCCGGGCCGCGCTGATGCATCGGGACCGGTTCTCCTGCGCCTACTGCGGGGCCAAGGCCGACACCGTCGACCACGTGGTGCCACGCAGCCGCGGCGGCGACCACTCCTGGGAGAATTGCGTCGCCTGCTGTTCGACGTGCAACCACCGCAAGGGCGACAAGCTGCTCACCGAGCTCGGCTGGGTGCTGCGCCGGACGCCGCTGCCGCCGACGGGCCAGCACTGGCGACTGCTGTCGACGGTCAAGGAGCTCGACCCGGCGTGGGCGCGCTACCTCGGCGAGGGCGCGGCGTAGCGCCCGGATCGCACGACATCTCGTGTCCGAGTGTGCCGAGGGATCACCGCGTGGGTTACGGTTTTCGCCGTGAGCCTTTTGCAGATTCACCTGTACTTCATCGGGATACCGTTGCTGCTGGTCGCAGTGCTGGCGTTGCTGACCGTGGCCCGCAAGGGACCGCACCCGGCGAGCTACAAGCTGGGCGAGAAGTGGACCCACCCGCCGATCCTGTGGGCGGCCGCGGACGAAGACGTCGGTCACGCGCACGGCGGGCACGACACACACGAATTCGCAGTTGGAGGTGGCGCCAGTGGCACGTGGTGACGTAGCGACGATCGAGCCCGGCGAGCTGCCGAACGGGTGGGTGATCACCACCAGCGGGCGGATCTCCGGGGTGACGGAGCCGGGCGAGCTGTCCGTCCATTACCCGTTCCCGATCAAGGACCTGGTCGCCATCGATGACGCGCTGAAGTTCGGTTCGCGGGCATCGAAGGCGAGGTTCGCCATCTACCTCGGCGACCTGGGCAACGACACCGCCGCGCGGGCCCGCGAGATCCTGGCCAAGGTCCCGACGCCGGACAACGCGGTGCTGCTGGCGGTCTCACCCGACCAGAAGGTCATCGAGGTGGTCTACGGCTCCCAGGTCCGCGGTCGTGGCGCCGAGTCGTCCGCGCCGCTCGGGGTCGCCGCCGCGTCGTCGGCGTTTCAGCGGGGCGACCTGGTCGACGGGCTGGTCAGCGCGATCCGCGTCCTCAGCGCGGGAATCGCCCCGGCCTAACTGCCCGCCCACCGCGCGAGGGTGCGCAAATGCACGCCGAGCGCGGCGTGTCGCCGTACAAACACGCGCGCTCGCGTCAGGCGTTATCAGGCCGCGTCGAACCCGCGGGCCCGCAGGGCCCGCTTCACGCCGGCCTGGCCCTCCAGCACCAGCCGTCGTAGAGCCGGCGGCACCTCGGGGTCGGAGAGGAACCTGTCGGCGGCCGCGATACCGGCCTCGCTGATGTTCCAGTGCGGGTACAGCCCGATCACCACGGTCTGCGCGACCTCGCTGGACCGCCGTGCCCACACGCCCGGTATCGCCGCGAAATAGCGGTCGGTGAAGGGGTCGAGCAAGGCGTGCTGCCCGGGCGGGGCGAAGCCCGCGATGATGGACCGGGCCGTGATGTTGGCCAGGGTGTCGTCCTCGATCACCGTGGTCCAGGCCTCCTCCTTGACCTGCCGTTGCGGCCGAGCCGTCGCCGCCTGCGCACCGTGCCGCTTGCCGGCGGCGGTCGGGTCGCGCTGCACCTCCGCGTCGATGAAGGGCGTGCCGGGCCCGTCGGCGTCGATCTCGCCCGCGCCGGCGAGCGCGGTCACGATGCGCCACCGGAGATCGGTGTCGATCTCGAGACCGGCCAGCCCCAGCTCGGCCGGGTCGTGGTCGAGCAGGTCCGCCAGCGTCACGACGTGCCGGGTCGACAACACCGACGAGCACAGGCTGTTGACGAACGCGAGCTGGTGATCGGAGCCGGGCTCCGCCGCGCGCGCCAGCTCCAGCAACCGGTCGGCGAACTGCGGCCAGCCCTGCTCGTGCGCCCAGCCCGGCTCGGCGTAGGAAGCCAGCGCCGTCTGCGCCTGCAGCAGCAGCCGCTGCGCCACCCCGACCTCGGTTTCGGCGTGCACCCCGGTCGAGACCAGGGCCACGAAGTCGCGCGCCCGCATTTCGGCCTCGCGGGTCATCTCCCACGCCGCCGACCACACCAGGGAGCGCGGCAGCGGCTCGGCGATGTCGGCGATGCGCCGCAACGCGGTCTGCAGCGACTCCTGATCGAGCCGCAGGGAGCAGTAGGTCAGGTCATCGTCGTTGACCAGCACCAGCTCGCCGCGCGAAAGACCTACCAGCGCAGGGACTTCCGTGACAGGGCCCTCGACATCGAGCTCTTCCCGCCGCACCCGCACCAGTTTGCCGGCGCCGTCGTCGTCGTAGATGCCGATCGCCAGCCGGTGCACCCGGGTCTCGCCGGCCCCGGGCGCGGCACCGCTCTGCGTCACCGCGAATCGGGTGAACCTCCCGTCGGCGTCGGTGTCGAAGTCGGCGCGCAGCGTGTTCAGCCCGGTCGTCTTCAACCATTGCCGGCCCCAGTCCGACAGGTCTCGGCCCGACGCCTTCTCCAGCGCGGTGACCAGGTCGTCGAAGGTGGCGTTGCCGAACGCGTGGGCGCGGAAGTAGTCGCGCAGACCGGCCAGGAATTGCTCCAGCCCGACGTAGGCGACCAGCTGCTTGAGGACCGAGGCGCCCTTTGCGTAGGTGATGCCATCGAAGTTCACCTCCACCGCGGCGAGGTCGGGGATGTCGGCGGCGATGGGATGCGTCGACGGCAGTTGGTCCTGGCGGTACGCCCACGACTTCTCGACCGTGGCGAACGTCGTCCAGGCCTCGGTGAATTCGGTGGCCTCCGCCTGGCACAGCACCGAGGCGAAGGTGGCGAACGACTCGTTGAGCCACAGGTCGTCCCACCAGGACATGGTGACCAGGTCCCCGAACCACATGTGCGCCATCTCGTGCAGCACGGTTTCGGCGCGCCGCTCGTAGGAGGCGCGGGTGACCTTGCTGCGAAAGACGTAGTCCTCCAGGAAGGTCACCGCACCCGCGTTTTCCATTGCGCCGGCGTTGAATTCGGGGACGAACAGCTGATCGTACTTGCCGAACGCGTACGGGAGCCCAAAGTTCTTGTGGTAGAAGCCGAATCCCTGTTTGGTCTGAGTGAACAGCCGCTCGGCGTCCATGTGGCGCGCCAGGGATTCCCGGCAGAAGATCCCCAGCGGGATCTCCCCATGCTCGTCGGTGTAGGTGTCTTTCCACTCGGCGTAGGGGCCGGCGATCAGCGCCACCAGATAGGTGCTCATCCGCGGGGTCGTGGCGAAGGTGTGCACCCCGTCCTCGATCGACACCGTGGCGCCGTTCGACACCACCTTCCAGTGCCCGGGCGCCGTCACCCGCAGGTCGAACGTCGCCTTGAGGTCGGGTTGGTCGAAGCAGGCGAACATGCGCTTGGCGTCGGCGGTTTCGAATTGCGAGTACAGATACGTCTCGTTGTCGACCGGGTCGACGAAGCGGTGCAACCCCTCACCGGTGTTCGAGTAGCGGCAGTCCGCGTCGACGACGAGCACGTTGTGTTGCTCCAGGCCGCGCAACGCGATGCCGGTGGATTCGTCGTATCCGGACACGTCGATGTCGTGACCGTTGAGCGTGGCACCGCGTACCGTCTCGGCGGCGAGGTCGATGTACGTGTCGGCGCCCGGAAGCGCGTCGAACACGACCGTGGTCGTGGACCGGAACGTGCGGGTGGCCGGGGGACCCCCAACATCCGAGCCGTCGGTGACATCGAGCTGGATCTGGTAGCTGTCGACGGTGATCAGGGCCGCGCGTTCGACGGCCTGGTCCCGGGTGAGATTAGGAAGGGCCACGCGTCCAACTTACGTGCCCGGATCGCATCCGGGGCACTGCGGGAACAGGGCCGCGGCGCCTACGGTTGTGCTGAACGGTGTGTCGACCGACGAGAGGATTGCGCTATGTCTGACAAGGCTGCCGGGAAAGACCAAGCCGATTTCTGGTTCGATCCGCTGTGCCCGTGGTGCTGGATCACGTCGCGCTGGATCCTCGAGGTGGAGAAGGTCCGCGACATCGACGTGCACTTCCACGTGATGAGCCTGGCGATCCTCAACGAGAACCGCGAGGGCCTGCCCGACAAGTATCGCGAGATGATGAAGCACGCCTGGGGGCCGGTCCGAGTGGCGATCGCCGCCGAGCAGGCCCACGGCGCCGGAGTCCTGGACCCGCTGTACACCGCGATGGGCACTCGAATCCACAACGAGGACAACAAGAACCTCGAGGAGGTCATCAAGTTGTCGCTGGCCGACGCCGAGTTGCCCGCCGAGCTCGCCGAGGCCGCGCACAGCGACGCCTACGACGACGCCCTGCGCAAGAGCCACCACGCCGGCATGGACGCCGTCGGCGACGACGTCGGCACGCCAACCATCCACGTCAACGGTGTGGCGTTCTTCGGGCCGGTGCTGTCGAAGATCCCGCGCGGCGAGGAGGCCGGCAAGCTGTGGGACGCGTCGGTGACCTTTGCGTCCTACCCGCACTTCTTCGAGCTCAAGCGCACGCGCACCGAGAAGCCCGAATTCGACTAGATCGTCGGGCGGCGACCCGCAGCGCCCGGCTTCGCCGCGCTTGCGATCGCCGCGGACTCGATGGCGGCGACCCGCAGCGCCCGGCTTCGCCGCGCTTGCGATCGCCGCGGACTCGATGGCGGCGACCCGCGGCGCCCGGCTTCGCCGCGCTTGCGCTCGCCGCGGCGAGCGGCTGTGTAAGGATTGCGGGCATGCGCGTCTACCTCGGCTCTGACCACGCCGGATTCGAGCTCAAGCAGCAGATCATCGAGCACCTCAAGGCGTCCGGGCACGAGCCGATCGACTGCGGTGCCTACACGTACGACGCCGAGGACGATTACCCGGCGTTTTGCATCGCGGCCGCGACTCGCACGGTCGCCGACCCCGACAGCCTGGGCATCGTCCTCGGCGGGTCGGGCAACGGTGAGCAGATCGCCGCCAACAAGGTGCCCGGAGCCCGCTGCGCGCTGGCGTGGAGCGTGGAGACGGCGACACTGGCACGCGAACACAACAACGCCCAGCTGATCGGGATCGGTGGCCGCATGCACACCGTCGAAGAGGCGCTGGCGATCGTGGATGCGTTCCTGACCGCGCAGTGGTCGAAAGCCGAACGCCACCAACGGCGTATCGACATCCTCGCCGAGTACGAACGCACCCACCAGGCGCCGCCGGTGCCCGGCGCGCAGGGCTGAGGCCCCATGCCCGAAGGGCACACCCTGCACCGGCTGGCCCGGCTGCACCAGCGCCGGTTCGGTGGTGCGCCCGTAGCGGTGTCCAGCCCGCAGGGGCGCTTCGCCGATGCGGCCGTGGTGGACGGGCGCGTGTTGCGCCGCACCAGCGTCTGGGGCAAGCACCTGTTCCACCACTATGACGGCGGCCCGATCGTGCACGTGCACCTGGGCCTCTACGGCGCCTTCACCGAATGGCCACGCGAGGACGCGGTCCTTCCCGAGCCGGTCGGGCAGGTGCGAATGCGCATGGTGGGCGCCGACTACGGCACCGATCTGCGCGGGCCGACGGTCTGCGAGGTGATCGACGAGGGCCAGGTTTCCGACGTGCTGGCCAAGCTCGGCCCCGACCCGCTGCGCAACGACGCCGATCCATCCTGGGCGTGGAAGCGAATCAGTAAGTCCCGCAGACCTGTCGGCGCACTGTTGATGGATCAGACCATCGTCGCCGGCGTGGGCAACGTCTACCGCAACGAGCTGCTGTACCGCCACAACATCGACCCGTTCCGCCCGGGCCGGGACGTCGGCCAGGCGGAGTTCGACGCGGCGTGGACCGACCTGGTGGCGCTGATGAAGGTCGGCTTCCGCCGCGGCAAGATCGTCGTGGTGCGGCCCGAACACGACCACGGCCCGCCGTCGTATCGGGCCGGGCGTCCCCGGACGTACGTGTACCGGCGCGCCGGCGAAGGGTGCCGGGTGTGCGGAGATTCGATCCGCACGTCCGTCCTGGAGGGGCGAAACGTGTTTTGGTGCCCGTCCTGCCAAAAGTGATGCGCCTCACCATCATTGCGCTCTCCCCAAGGTAGCGCCAATTGGCAGGAAACTCCCAGCAAGAAACGCTGACGTCTACTGTTTGAGCGCGGCTCGATTGAGGGTACTGGTGGAAGCCGTGAATACTCTTCCGCGTTTAGCTGCAACGGTTTCCGCGATCGTCGGGTTGGGGCTGGCTGGGCTGGGTGCCGCGGTCGGTGCCCAGGCCCAGCCCGCGCCATTGCCCGATTACCACTGGTGCCCGGGGCAAGGGTGGGACCCGGGTTGGGGGCAGAACTGGGACTCGAACAACTGCCACGATGACCGCCATCGCGACATGGACGGCAACGACCACAGCCGTGACTGGAATGGCCCGGGACCCGACCAACGCGGTCCTGGCTGGCCCGGTGGACCCGGCGGACCGGGACCGTATCAGCCGCAGCCCTGGCAACACTGATCCGTCGATGGGTGCGGGCCGCGTACGCGTGGCCCGCACCCCCAACGTCAGGTCGCCGCTCGCGCTTCCGGCATGACTCCCAGCGTCGCGTAGACCTCGTTGCTCAGCGCGAGGCTGCGCGGGTCCGCATTGGCCTTGGTGGCGTCGAAGCGGTTCGCCACGTACGCGTAACCGATGCGGTGCTCTAAATCGACGAACCCGAAGGAGCCGCCCAGGCCGCCGTGGCCGAAGATCCGAGGGTTGGGCCCGTTGACGCACCGCTGGTTGAGCATGTAGCCCAGGCCCCAGCCGTGGTCCGCGACCCGTGGCCCCAGCACCAGGTCGGTCTCCAGGCCGCCCTGACATTCCCGCACCAGGTCCATGTGCTCGCGGCTGAGCACCTTCTCCTGCGCGAGCGCGTTGTAGAACGTCGCCAACCCCAGGGCCGACACCTGCCCGTTGGTCCCCGGGAACTCGAGTTCGCGCCACAGCTGCAGATCATGGGAGCCGAGCTCGTCGTCGGGGGCGAACCCCATCGAGATCGAGAGCCCGGCCTTGGGATGGTCGGACAGGCTGACCGGGTGGCCGGGGGCCTGCGCGTCGGCCAGCAGGTCACGGGCGTGCGGCTTGTTGACCCGCTCGGCGCAGCGGCGCTGTTCGGCCAGGGGCAGCCCGATATGGACGTCGGCGCCCAACGGTTCGGCGATCTCGGTGCGCAGGTACTGGCCGATCGTCCGGCCGGTGACGCGGCGGAACACCTCGCCGAGGATGAATCCGAACGTGGTCATGTGGTAGCCCTGGGCGGTGCCCGGCTCCCAATAGGGTTCGGCGGCGGCCAGCTGGTGGCAGACGAAGTTCCAGTCGGCGACGTCTTCCCAGCGCAGCCGGGTGCGGGGGCCGATCACGCCGGACCGGTGGCTCATCACCATCGCCAGCGTGATGTCCTGTTTGCCGGCTTGCGCGAACTCGGGCCAGTAATGGGCGACCGGGGCCTGCAGGTCCAGCTCGCCGCGGTCGGCCAGTTGATGGACACAGGTGGCCGACAAGCCCTTGGTGCCGGATAGCACCGTCGTCAGGGTGTTCTGCTGCCAGGTCCGGGTGTGGGCGGCGTCGGCCCAACCGCCCCAGAGGTTGACGACGAGGTCCCCGTCCACCCAGACCGCGACGGCCGCGCCGACTTCATCGCCCCGCGTGAAGTTGCCTTCGAATGCCTCGCGTACCCCGACGAAGTCCGGCGCGCATGAGCCGTGGATCAGCGCATCCGTTTCTAGGTCGCTCATGGCGCCTCTCTGTGGAGCAGATCCCTAACCCGAGCGGGCGACGGGAATCGAACCCGCGTAGCTAGTTTGGAAGACTAGGGCTCTACCATTGAGCTACGCCCGCATGTATTGGTCGAGCGTGACTGTAGCTGTCGACGAAGATCAAATCTAATCGACGCGGTCTTGTGATCGCTCCGTGAGGGTCTGTGAGGTCGCCGCGAAGGCCGTGGCCGACCCGGACTCGACGGGCCTTAGGATCATCGAGGTCAGCGCGGGGTGTAGCGCAGCTTGGTAGCGCATCCGCTTTGGGAGCGGAAGGCCGCAGGTTCAAATCCTGTCACCCCGACCAGAGCACCACCCCGCGCCGCATGCACGCGGCCCACCGAACGCCAGGAACGACCACCAAGGAGCACCCCCGTGAAGAGCACCGTCGAGCAGCTGAGCCCCACCCGGGTCCGCATCAACGTGGAGGTGCCGTTCGCCGAACTGGAGCCCGACTTCCAGCGGGCTTACCGGGAGCTGGCCAAGCAGGTGCGACTGCCCGGCTTCCGCCCCGGCAAGGCGCCGGCAAAGTTGCTGGAGGCCCGGTTCGGCCGAGAGGCGCTGCTGGACCAGGTTGTGAACGAGGCGCTGCCCGCGCGGTACGGGCAGGCGGTCGTGGACTCAGAAGTGCAGCCGCTCGGTCAGCCCGAGATCGAGGTCACCAAGAAGGAGTACGGCCAGGAGCTGGCGTTCACCGCCGAGGTCGACATCCGCCCCAAGATCGAGCTTCCGGACCCGGCCACGCTGAAGGTGTCGGTCGACCCGGTCGAGGTCAGCGACGATGACGTCGACGCCGAATTGCAGTCCTTGCGCGCCCGGTTCGGCACCCTCACCGGGGTGGACCGGCCCGTGGAAACCGGCGACTTCGTCTCCATCGACCTGTCAGCCACCATCGACGGTGAAGAGGTGCCGGGGGCCGCCGCGGAGGGGCTGTCCCACGAGGTGGGCTCCGGCCGTCTCATCGCGGGCCTCGACGACGCCCTGGTCGGTCTGTCCGTCGACGAGTCCCGCGAGTTCACCGCGCAGCTGGCGGCCGGTGACCACGCCGGGCGGGACGCGCAGGTGACCGTCACCGTCAAGTCGATCAAGCAGCGCGAACTCCCCGAGCCCGACGACGAGTTCGCCCAGTTGGCCAGCGAGTTCGACACCATCGAGGAGCTGCGGGCCAATCTGCGCGAGCAGGTGGGCCGGGTCAAGCGCGCTCAGCAGGCCGACCAGATACGTAACGCCGCGCTGGACGCTCTCTTGGACCAGGTCGACGTGCCGCTGCCGGAGGCGATCGTCAAAGCGCAGGTCGAGAGCACCCTGCACAACGCCCTGCACGGGCTGGAGCACGACGAGGCCAAGCTCGACCAGGCGCTCGCCGGACAGGGCAAGACGCGCGAAGAGTTCGAGACCGAGACGCGCTCGGCCGCGGAGACGGACGTCAAGAGGCAGCTGCTGCTGGATGCGTTGGCCGACGAGCTGGAGGTCCAGGTCGGCCAGGACGACCTGACCGAGCGGCTGATGATGACGTCGCGCCAATACGGCATCGAGCCGCAGCAGCTGCTGGGCTACCTGCAGGAGAACAACCAGCTGCCGGCCATGTTCGCCGACGTGCGGCGCGGGCTGGCCATCGCCGAGGTGGTGCGGTCGGCGACGGTGACCGACACCGACGGGAACGCGATCGACACCAATGAGTTCTTCGGCAAGCGCGGGGAGGCCGACGATGCCGAGCCGAGCGGCGAGGCTGAGGAGGCCGACCATTCGACCGGGGAGGCCAACGAGGCCGACGAGACCGACGAGGCCCCGGAAACCGAAGCGTCCGACGACGAAGCGGAGTGACCGGTCTTGACGCTGTGAGCGAAAGCGCCGAATTGAGGGGGAGCGTGACCGCGAAACAGTCGGCCAGGTTGGTTAGTGTCGGTGCATAGAAGAACTCGAGAAAGCAGGTAACCCAGTCGTGTCTGACATGCGTTCGCCCTCGCAGGGGCTCAACCTCACGGACTCGGTCTATGAGCGCTTGCTCTCCGAGCGCATCATCTTCCTGGGTTCGGAGGTGAACGACGAGGTCGCCAACCGGCTGTGCGCGCAGATCCTGTTGCTCGCCGCCGAGGACGCCGACAAGGACATCTCGCTGTACATCAACTCCCCGGGCGGATCGATCAGCGCCGGCATGGCCATCTACGACACCATGGTGCTGGCGCCCTGCGACATTGCCACCTACGCGATGGGCATGGCCGCCTCGATGGGAGAGTTCCTGCTCGCGGCCGGCACCAAGGGCAAGCGCTTCGCGCTGCCGCACGCGCGCATCCTGATGCACCAGCCGCTGGGCGGGGTGACGGGCAGCGCGGCCGACATCGCGATCCAGGCCGAGCAGTTCCACGTCATCAAGAAGGAGATGTTCCGGCTGAACGCCGAATTCACCGGGCAGTCGATCGAGCGCATCGAAGCGGACTCCGACCGCGACCGCTGGTTCACCGCGCAGGAAGCCCTGGAATACGGGTTCGTCGACCACATCATCACCCGCGCCGCCCACATCACCAACGGAGAAGCCCAGTGAGCACCCAGCACCCGAACATGCAGCCCCAGGCGCGCTACATCCTGCCGTCGTTCATCGAGCACTCCAGCTTCGGTGTCAAGGAGTCCAACCCCTACAACAAGCTGTTCGAGGAGCGCATCATCTTCCTCGGCGTCCAGGTGGACGACGCTTCGGCGAACGACATCATGGCGCAGCTGCTGGTGTTGGAATCGCTGGACCCCGACCGCGACATCACCATGTACATCAACTCGCCCGGCGGCGGCTTCACCTCGCTGATGGCGATCTACGACACCATGCAGTACGTCCGCGCCGACATTCAGACGGTGTGCCTCGGTCAGGCCGCGTCGGCCGCGGCGGTGTTGCTGGCCGCCGGAACCCCAGGCAAGCGGATGGCGCTGCCCAACGCTCGCGTGCTGATCCACCAGCCGTCGCTTCAGGGCGTGATCCAGGGCCAGTTCTCCGACCTGGAGATCCAGGCCGCCGAGATCGAGCGGATGCGCACGCTGATGGAGACCACACTGGCCCGCCACACCGGCAAGGATGCCGCGACCGTCCGTAAGGACACCGACCGGGACAAGATCCTGACCGCCGAAGAGGCCAAGGAGTACGGGATCATCGACACCGTCCTGGAATACCGGAAGCTCTCCGCGCAGACCGCCTAGCGTCATCGGCCCTTCGTCGAACGTGCACTGGCCGCGAATCCTCACCTGATTTTTCGCGCTCAGTGCGCGCTGGGCGAACGTCGGCCATGCTTGCCGAGCACACCTCATCAAGACCGACTCGCTGATCAGAGCCGATTCCGCCGAACCGCTGTAGGGTGATTTCGTGGGGATCGGGCGGCGCACCAGCCTCGGTTGGGTCACGACCGCGACACGCCAAAGACACGCAAAGCGCGTCGTTCGCGAGTGACGGGCACCGTCTGGCTATATGTTTCATCCAGACGGGACCAGCATGACTCCCCCGAATATCATCGGCGCGATTCGGCCTTAATGGTCGCGTCGGGCCCGATCTAGCGGGTAGCGTCGGGGGATACATGCGGCACAGCACGACGAACGGCGAATAGGAAGTAGGCCCTCAGCACCATGGCGCGCATCGGAGACGGCGGTGACCTGCTGAAGTGCTCGTTCTGCGGGAAGAGCCAGAAGCAGGTCAAGAAACTCATTGCTGGCCCCGGTGTGTACATCTGCGATGAGTGCATCGACCTCTGCAACGAGATCATCGAAGAGGAACTGGCCGACGCCGACGACGTCAAACTCGACGAACTACCCAAGCCCGTCGAAATCCGGGAATTCCTCGAGGGATACGTCATCGGGCAGGACACCGCCAAGCGCACGCTGGCCGTCGCGGTCTACAACCACTACAAGCGCATTCAGGCGGGGGAGAAGGGGCGCGACTCCCGGCACGAGCCGGTTGAGCTGACCAAGTCCAACATCCTGATGCTCGGGCCCACCGGCTGCGGCAAGACCTACCTGGCGCAGACGCTCGCCAAGATGCTCAACGTGCCGTTCGCCATCGCCGACGCCACCGCGCTGACCGAAGCCGGCTACGTCGGTGAGGACGTCGAAAACATTCTCCTCAAACTCATTCAGGCCGCCGACTACGACGTGAAGCGCGCCGAAACCGGCATCATCTACATCGACGAGGTCGACAAGATCGCCCGCAAGAGCGAGAACCCGTCGATCACCCGCGACGTCTCCGGCGAGGGCGTGCAGCAGGCGCTGCTGAAGATCCTGGAGGGCACCCAGGCTTCGGTGCCCCCGCAGGGCGGCCGCAAGCACCCGCACCAGGAGTTCATCCAGATCGACACCACCAACGTGTTGTTCATCGTCGCGGGTGCGTTCGCCGGCCTGGAGAAGATCATCTACGAGCGCGTCGGCAAGCGCGGCCTCGGATTTGGCGCCGAGGTGCGCTCGAAGGCCGAGATCGACACCACCGACCACTTCGCCGAGGTCATGCCCGAGGACCTGATCAAGTTCGGGCTGATCCCCGAGTTCATCGGGCGGCTGCCCGTCGTCGCGTCGGTGACCAACCTCGACCGCGAGTCGCTGGTCAAGATCCTCTCCGAGCCGAAGAACGCCTTGGTCAAGCAGTACACCAGGCTGTTCGAGATGGACGGCGTCGAGCTCGAGTTCACCGACGACGCACTGGAGGCGATCGCCGATCAGGCCATCCACCGCGGCACGGGGGCCCGTGGCCTGCGCGCCATCATGGAAGAGGTCCTGCTGCCGGTGATGTACGACATCCCGAGCCGGGACGATGTCGCCAAGGTCGTGGTGACCAAGGAGACCGTGCAGGACAACGTGCTCCCGACGATCGTGCCGCGCAAGCCGTCGCGCACCGAGCGCCGCGACAAGAGCGCCTAACCCACCTCGCGGTCGGGCGGCCGCGCATTTGGGTACTAGATGCGCATGCCGGCCGCCGCTGAGCTCCCCAGCCCCGTACCGCGCCGGCTGACGCACGCGCTGGACCTGCTGAACTTTCTGCTGGCCGACGTCCGCGACGGGCTGGGCCCCTACCTGTCGATCTACCTGCTGCTGGCCCACCATTGGGACCAGGCGTCGATCGGGTTCGTCATGGCAGTCGGGGGAATCGGGGCGATCGTCGCGCAGGCCCCGGCCGGTGCGTTGGTGGACCGGAGCACGGCCAAGCGGGCGTTGATCGTCGGCGGCGCGTTGACCATCACCGCCGGTTCGTTGGCTATGCCGGTCTTTCCGGGGCTGTATTCGATCTCTGTCCTGCAGGCCCTGACCGGTATCGCCGGCTCGGTCTTCGCCCCGGCTTTGGCCGCGATCACTCTGGGCGTCGTGGGTCCGCGCTTCTTCGCCCGCCGGATCGGACGCAACGAGTCGTTCAACCACGCGGGCAACGCCTCGGCCGCGGCCATCACCGGCGGCTTGGCCTACTTCTTCGGCCCGGTGGTGGTGTTCTGGGTGCTCGCCGTCATGGCGGCCGCGAGTGTGCTTGCCACGCTGCGCATTCCGGGCGACGCGATCGATCATGACGTCGCGCGGGGCATGGACCACGTGCCGGGTGGGCCGCACGAGACGCCGTCCCGGATGGCCGTGCTGCTGCACAATCGCCGGCTGATGATCTTCGCCGCGACGGTCATCGCCTTCCACTTCGCCAACGCGGCCATGCTGCCGCTGGTCGGTCAGCTGCTGGCGCTGCACAACAAGGACGTCGGGACCGCGCTGATGGCCGGTTGCATCGTGGCCGCCCAGGTGGTCATGGTGCCGGTGGCCTACCTGGCCGGAGCCAAGGCCGATTCGTGGGGGCGAAAGCCGATCTTCCTGCTCGGTTTCGCGGTCCTGGCGGCACGCGGATTTCTCTACACCCTGTCCGGCAACCCGTATTGGTTGGTCGGCGTGCAGCTGCTGGACGGCGTCGGGGCCGGCGTGTTCGGCGCGCTGTTCCCCCTCGTCGTCCAGGACGTCACGCACGGCACCGGCCGGTTCAACGTGAGCCTCGGTGCCGTGACGGCCGCGACGGGCATAGGCGCCTCGGTGTCCAATCTCGCGGCCGGGTGGATCGTGTTGGCCGCCGGCTACAACGCCGCCTTCGCCTTCCTGGGAGCACTCGCCGCCGCGGGCTTTCTCCTCTACCTGGTCGCGATGCCGGAGACGGCGCCCGAAGACGCGAGCGAATCCGCGAAAAGTGACCAATACCACAGTTTTGAACGGCCCGCACCACCGTCCGCGCGCTGACATCGGCTTTAGGTGTAAAACCGCTGTATGCAACCGTTTAGAGACGGCCATTCTCGTCTTAGAGAGTCTTAAAGAAGTGCCATAATTGGTACTACTAGTGACACACAGCTCAAGGGTGCGGGGCGCGCTTGAACGGCGCGTAACGTAAAACTCCAGCGGAGTGCCTATCCGGATAACGAATGGAAGGCGGATACGTGGATCCGAACGGCAGCGGAGCCGGGTCTGATTCTCACAACGGCTCGAACGGGTCGCCTTCCGGTGGCGGGTCCGACCGCCGGCGCCTGGAGCAGGTCGTCATTCGCTTCGCCGGCGACTCCGGCGACGGGATGCAGCTGACGGGCGACCGGTTCACCTCGGAGGCAGCGCTTTTCGGAAACGACCTGGCGACCCAGCCGAACTATCCCGCCGAGATCCGGGCTCCCGCAGGAACCCTGCCCGGGGTCTCCTCCTTCCAGATCCAGATCGCCGACTACGACATCCTGACCGCCGGTGACCGCCCCGACGTGCTCGTCGCGATGAACCCGGCGGCGCTCAAGGCCAACCTCGGCGACCTGCCGCGGGGCGGCATGGTGATCGCGAATTCCGACGAGTTCACCAAGCGCAACCTGACCAAGGTGGGTTACGTGACGAACCCGCTCGAGTCCGACGAGTTGTCCGACTACGTCGTGCATTCCGTCGCGATGACCACGCTGACGCTGGGTGCCGTCGAGGCGATCGGCGCGTCGAAGAAGGACGGCCAGCGCGCCAAGAACATGTTCGCGCTGGGCCTGCTGTCCTGGATGTACGGCCGCCCGATCGAAACCAGCGAGAAGTTCATCCGGGAGAAGTTCGCCCGCAAGCCCGACATCGCCGAGGCCAACGTCTTGGCCCTCAAGGCGGGCTGGAACTACGGCGAGACGACCGAGGCGTTCGGCACCACCTACGAGGTCTCGCGGGCGACGCTGCCATCCGGCGAATACCGGCAGATCTCCGGCAACACCGCGATGGCCTACGGCATCGTCGCGGCCGGGCAGCTGGCCGACATTCCGGTGGTGCTCGGCAGCTACCCGATCACCCCGGCGTCCGACATCCTGCACGAGCTGTCCAAGCACAAGAACTTCAACGTGATCACCTTCCAGGCCGAGGACGAGATCGGCGGCATTTGTGCCGCAATCGGCGCCTCTTACGGCGGTGCGCTCGGTGTCACGAGTACTTCGGGCCCGGGGATTTCGCTGAAGTCCGAAGCGCTGGGCCTGGCGGTGATGACCGAGTTGCCGCTGCTGGTCATCGACGTTCAGCGCGGCGGGCCCTCGACCGGCCTGCCCACCAAGACCGAGCAGGCCGACCTGCTGCAGGCGCTGTACGGCCGCAACGGGGAGTCACCGGTCGCCGTGTTGGCGCCGCGCTCGCCGTCCGACTGCTTCGCCGTCGCGATCGAGGCGGTGCGCATCGCGGTGTCGTATCACACGCCGGTGATCGTGTTGTCCGATGGCGCGATCGCGAACGGCTCTGAGCCGTGGCGCATTCCGGACGTCAGCACGCTGCAGCCGATCAAGCACACCTTCGCCAAGCCCGACGAGCCCTTCCAGCCGTATAACCGTGACCCGGAGACGCTGGCCCGTCAGTTCGCCATCCCCGGCACCCCGGGGCTCGAGCACCGCATCGGCGGTCTGGAGGCGGCCAACGGTTCGGGTGCCATCTCCTACGAACCGGTCAACCACGACCTGATGGTCCGGTTGCGCCAGGCCAAGATTGACGGCATCTCGGTGCCCGACGTGGAAGTCGACGACCCGACCGGGGACGCCGAGCTGCTGCTGATCGGCTGGGGCAGCTCGTACGGCCCGATCGGCGAAGCCTGCCGGCGCGCGCGGCGCAAGGGCGTCAAGGTCGCGCACGCCCACTTGCGCCATCTCAGCCCGTTCCCGGGGAACCTGGGCGACGTGCTGCGGCGCTACCCGATGGTGGTGTGCCCGGAAATGAACTTGGGCCAGCTGGCATTGCTGCTGCGCGGCAAGTATCTGGTCGACGTGCAGTCGGTCACCAAGGTTCAGGGCGTCGCATTCCTGGCCGATGAGATCGGGCGGGTCATCCGCGCCGCGCTGGGCGGCACGCTGGCCGAAATCGAGCAAGACAAGACGATGGTCGCCAGAATGGCGGCAGCGACGGTGGGAGCGGGAGCTAGCGAATGACCGACCTGATGGGAAATCTGGCGGGCGCGGACCTGGGGTTGACCCCGAGGTTGAAGAAGAACGACGGCGTCCCCACCACGGATCAGCCGCAGAAGGGCAAGGACTTCACCAGTGACCAAGAGGTCCGCTGGTGCCCCGGCTGCGGCGACTACGTCATCCTCAACACCATCCGCAACTTCCTGCCCGAGCTGGGACTGCGGCGGGAGAACATCGTGTTCGTGAGCGGGATCGGCTGCTCCAGCCGCTTCCCGTACTACCTGGAGACCTACGGGTTCCACTCGATCCACGGCCGCGCGCCGGCGATCGCGACCGGTCTGGCGCTGGCCCGAGAGGACCTGTCCGTGTGGGTGGTCACCGGCGACGGTGACGCGTTGTCGATCGGCGGCAACCACCTGATTCACGCGCTGCGCCGCAACGTCAACATCACGATCCTGCTGTTCAACAACCGGATCTACGGGCTGACCAAAGGCCAGTACTCGCCCACGTCGGAGGTCGGCAAGGTCACCAAGTCGACCCCCATGGGTTCGCTGGACCACCCGTTCAACCCGGTGTCGTTGGCCCTGGGCGCCGAGGCTACGTTCGTCGGCCGCGCCCTGGACTCCGACCGCAACGGACTGACCGAGGTGCTGCGCGCGGCCGCCGAGCACCGCGGTGCCGCCGTGGTCGAAATCCTGCAGGACTGCCCGATTTTCAACGACGGCTCGTTCGACGTGCTGCGCAAGGAGGGCGCCGAGGAGCGGGTGATCAACGTCCGTCACGGTGAGCCGATCACCTTCGGTGCCGACGGCGAGTACTGCGTGGTGAAGTCCGGCTTCGGCCTCGAATTCGCCAAGACCGCCGACGTGGCCGTCGACGAGATCATGGTGCATGATGCGCACACCGACGACTCGGCCTACGCCTTCGCGCTGTCGCGGCTCTCCGATCAGAACCTCGATCACACGGTGCTCGGCATCTTCCGGGACGTCAGCCGGCCCACCTACGACGACGCGGCGCGCTCCCAGGTGCAGGCCGCGCGGGCCTCGAAGCCGTTCGACGACACCGCTCTGCAATCATTGCTGCGTGGGCGCGACACCTGGACCGTCGACTGACGTGGCCGAGACAGCTTCACTGGCCGGAGTAGTGCTCGCCGGCGGCGCATCGCAACGCATGGGCCGCGACAAGGCCAGCCTCCCAGTGCCTGCGTCCGCGGGCTCCCAGGCGACCACGATGGTCGAGCACGTGGTCGGCATCCTCGGACAGCGTTGCGATCCGGTCCTCGTGATGGCCGCCCAGGGCCAGCCATTGCCCGAACTGCGGGCGCGGGTGATGCGCGACGAACTGCGCGGGTTGGGGCCGTTGCCGGCGACCGGGCGGGCGCTGCGGGCGGCCGCCGACGCCGGTGCCCGGCTCGCCTTCGTCTGCGCCGTCGACATGCCTTTCCTGGCAATCGATCTCATCGACGATCTCACCCGCCGGGCGCTGGAGACCGGCGCGGAAGTGGTGCTGCCGTGGGACGGCCAGGACCACTACCTCGCCGCGGTGTACCGGACCGACCTGGCCGACCGCGCCGACGCCTTGGTGGCGGCCGGCGAGCGCCGGATGCGCGCCCTGGTGGACGCCTCGGACACCCAGCGAATCTTGACGTCGGATTCGCGGTCGCTGACCAACGTCAACACCGACGCCGAGTTGCGCGCCCTCGCGCAGCCGCGCAGCTGACGTCGACCTCACGCGAGCGGGTCGCGGTTGGACCGCGCCGGATCGATGCTCGTACGTCATCAGCCGTCGCAGTCGAAAGCCGAAATTCACAAAGCTATTCGACCTGAGGGGAGTTCTCCTTTCGCCTTGGAATGGCCACGCGGGCGTACGGTTTCCTGCTCTGGGCGAATTCACCCATCCGATCGTGATCTGTTGGGGCATAGCGCATTTCGGATGGGATGATCGGGGGACAGTCCGAGAAGGTGACGCGGGAGCGACGTGAGATCGGCCGAATGCCGCGCCCGCCCAGCAAATTGCATAAGTGAATGGCAGAAGCTCAGTGGACAGACAGCGACGGCGGCGGCCGATCCATAATGCGTCGCCGTCGGCGTCAGGCCACGCGAAAGACATTGCTTAGAACCCTCTTTCGACGATCAGATGCCGGTCCTCCGGCGATCCGGCCGTTCTGCGCGCTCGCTATTCGAACAACGCAAGTTAGCAGGCGCGCAACATAATTCGTCCGCGTCACTGGGCGTGGCGGATGGGCGATGACGCGTAACTTGTTGTAAGCTGCGCGGCTTCGCGCCACGGACCCCGGCCCGGTAGGGCGCAATCGACGTAAACGCACCAGCGCAAATACGTGGGCCAGTTCACAAAATGCGCGTGATTCGGCTCACGATTTGAAAGCGATTGCAAATGTTGGGTACCTGCCGGAATTGCAGTGCTGACCTGCCGAAATGACGACGGGATTGCGCTGTGATCACCCCGTTACCGAAACGAGATGTCCGTTTTCCGAAGATGACGAACGCGGCTGGGTCTCGTACGGTCCGTGTTAGCCCGCAACGGGTTACGGAAGAGTAACTGAAAACAGAATCACGGACCCGCGTGTGAGCGGGGCCGCGGACGTCGCAAGGCCGTCCGTGGCCGGTGGGTAGCACCCGCCGGGCGACTCGAGCCCACCGCTGTCGTGCCAGGAGAACCGGCACGGTCCGAAGCAGGTTTCCGCACCAACCAAAAACCGTCAGCCCACCCCCGTGGGCTTGCTTTGGCGCGCGCGCACCGCGAAAGGAAAGATATTGAAGAACGTCCGTAAGACGCTCGTTCTCGCCGCGATCACGGGCACCCTCGTGACCATCCCTTCGGCCACCGCCAGTGCGGAACCGACGGGTTTCGACCCCAACGTCGCGCCCGCCGGTGCGCCGGACGCACCGCCGCCTCCGGGCCCGGATGCCCCGCCGCCTCCGCCGGTCCGGGCGTACAGCGTGAACTGGGACGCCATCGCGCAGTGCGAGTCGGGCGGCAACTGGTCGATCAGCACCGGTAACGGCTTCTCCGGTGGCCTGCAGTTCACCCCGAGCACCTGGCGCGCCAACGGCGGCAACGGTTCGCCCCAGAACGCGAGCCGTGAGGAGCAGATCCGGGTAGCGGAGAACGTGCTGCACTCCCAGGGCATCGGCGCCTGGCCGGTGTGCGGCCGTCGCGGCTGACCTCCCAACGCAGTACTAAGTAGTGGCAAGTAGTGCCGGGCCCCGGGCCCGGCACTACTTGTCTGCGGGGGTAGCGTCGGGCCCGTGACCGCAACGCCGCGCGAATTCGACATCGTGTTGTACGGGGCGACCGGCTTCGTCGGGAAGCTGACCGCTGAATACCTGGCCCGGTCCGGGCCGGGCACGCGGGTGGCGCTGGCCGGCAGATCGACCGAGCGCTTGCGGGCCGTTCGCGACACCCTAGGTGAATCCGCGCGGTCCTGGCCGCTGGTCGCCGCGGACGCCTCGTCGCCGTCCACGCTGAATGAGATGGCCAGCCGCACCCGGGTCGTCATCACCACGGTCGGGCCGTACACCCGCTACGGGCTGCCGCTGGTGGCCGCCTGCGCGGCGGCGGGGACCGACTACGCCGACCTGACCGGCGAGGCGATGTTCGTCCGCGAGAGCATCGACTGCTACCACAAGCAGGCAGCCGACACCGGCGCACGGATCGTGCACGCCTGCGGATTCGATTCCGTCCCTTCGGACCTCAGCGTGTATGCGCTCTACCGGGCGGCGCGAGACGACGGCGCCGGCGAACTCGGCGAAACCGACCTGGTGGTCCGGTCCTTCTCGGGTGGGGTGTCCGGTGGAACCGTGGCGTCGATGCTGGAAGTGCTGGACATCGCATCCCGCGATCCCGACGCCCGTCGTCAGCTCGCCGACCCGTACACCTTGAGCACCGACCGCAGCGCCGAACCGGAGATCGGACCGCAGCCCGACCTGCCGTGGCGCCGGGGCCGTCAGATCGCACCGGAACTGACCGGCGTATGGACGTCGGGATTCGTGATGGCGCCCTACAACACCCGAATCGTGCGGCGCAGCAACGCATTACTGGACTGGGCGTACGGCCGCCAGTTCCGCTACACCGAAAGCATGAGCCTGGGGTCCTCGCCGCTGGCGCCGCTGGCGTCCGCCGCGGTCGGCGGAGTCGCCAACGCCACCTTCGGACTGGGCAGCCGCTACTTCCGGCTGCTGCCGCGCCGGCTGGTGGAGCGGATCGTCCCCAAGCCCGGGACCGGCCCCAGCCCGGCGGCGCGCGAGCGCGGCTTCTACAGGATCGAGACCTACACCACCACAACCACCGGCGCGCGTTACGTCGCGCGCATGGAGCAGCGCGGCGACCCCGGCTACAAAGCGACCTCGGTGCTGTTGGGGGAGTGCGGCCTCGCGCTCGCCTTCGACCGCGACAAGCTGCCCGATCTGCACGGCGTCCTCACCCCCGCCGCGGCGATGGGCGATGCCCTGCTGGCCCGGTTCCCCGCCGCGGGTGTGACGCTGCAGGTCGACCGGCTGGGGAAGTGACCCGGCTCACCTGCGATTTGGGCACTTACACACAGGTAAACGGCGCTCCCTAGAATTGACGGGTGACCGCCAGCCGCAGCCCCGCCACCGACCTGCCCAAGTCGTGGGATCCGGGCGCCGCCGAAAGCGCGATCTACCAGAGATGGCTCGACGCGGGTTACTTCGAGGCGGACCCGACGAGCGCCAAGCCCGGGTACTCGATCGTGTTGCCGCCGCCGAACGTGACCGGCAGCCTGCACATGGGCCACGCGCTGGAACACACCATGATGGACGCCCTGACCCGTCGCAAACGGATGCAGGGTTATGAGGTGCTGTGGCAGCCGGGCATGGATCACGCGGGCATCGCGACCCAGAGCGTGGTGGAAAAGCAGCTCGCGGTGGACGGCAAGACCAAAGAGGACTTCGGCCGGGAGCTGTTCGTCGAAAAGGTGTGGGACTGGAAGCGGGAGTCCGGCGGTGCCATCGGCGGTCAGATGCGCCGGCTCGGCGACGGGGTGGCGTGGAGCCGCGACCGGTTCACCATGGACGAGGGCCTGTCGCGCGCGGTCCGCACCATCTTCAAGCGGCTCTACGACGCCGGGCTGATCTATCAGGCCGAGCGGCTGGTCAACTGGTCCCCGGTGCTGCAGACGGCCATTTC
Source organism: Mycobacterium sp. E2497 (assembly GCF_001668695.1). Lineage (NCBI taxonomy): Bacteria > Bacillati > Actinomycetota > Actinomycetes > Mycobacteriales > Mycobacteriaceae > Mycobacterium > Mycobacterium sp. E2497. The sequence continues at coordinate 50,218 of NZ_LZKD01000143.1, read as the reverse complement.
CGACATCGAGGTCGTCTACGACGAGGTCGAGGGCGAACTGGTCTCGTTCCGGTACGGTTCGCTCAACGACGACGAGCCACACATCGTGGTGGCGACCACCCGGGTCGAGACGATGCTGGGTGACACCGCCATCGCCGTGCATCCGGACGACAAGCGCTACACGGACCTGGTCGGGACGATGCTGCCGCACCCGTTCCTGGATCGCCAAGTCGTCGTCGTCGCCGACGAGCACGTCGATCCCGAGTTCGGCACCGGCGCGGTCAAAGTCACGCCCGCCCATGATCCCAACGACTTCGAGATCGGGTTGCGGCATAATCTGCCGATGCCGAGCATCATGGACGCCCGGGCCGTCATCGCCGATACGGGAACAGAATTCGACGGCATGGACCGGTTCGAGGCCCGCACGGCGGTGCGCGAAGCGCTCGCGGCGCAAGGCCGCATCGTCGAGGAGAAGCGGCCCTATCTGCACAGCGTCGGACATTCCGAGCGCAGCGGCGAGGTCATCGAGCCGCGCCTGTCGCTGCAGTGGTGGGTGAAGGTCGAGTCGCTCGCCAAGGCCGCCGGGGACGCGGTTCGCAACGGGGACACCGTGATTCACCCGGCCAGCATGGAGCCGCGGTGGTTCGGCTGGGTCGACGACATGCGCGACTGGTGCATCTCACGGCAGCTGTGGTGGGGCCACCGCATCCCGATCTGGTACGGGCCGGACGGTGAGCAGGTGTGCGTCGGCCCGGAGGAGACCCCGCCGGAGGGCTGGGAGCAGGACCCCGACGTGCTGGACACCTGGTTCTCCTCGGCCCTCTGGCCGTTCTCCACGCTGGGCTGGCCGGACAAGACACCGGAGCTGGAAAAGTTTTATCCGACAAGCGTTTTGGTCACCGGATACGACATCCTGTTCTTCTGGGTGGCTCGCATGATGATGTTCGGCACCTTCGTCGGCGACGACGACGCCATCACGCTCGACGGTCGCCGCGGACCGCAGGTGCCGTTCACCGACGTGTTCCTGCACGGACTGATCCGTGACGAGTTCGGCCGCAAGATGAGCAAGTCCAGGGGCAACGTCGTCGACCCGCTGGACTGGATGGACACCTTCGGCGCCGACGCCCTGCGGTTCACGCTGGCCCGCGGCGCCAACCCCGGGGGCGACCTGGCCGTCGGCGAGGACGCAGTGCGGGCGTCGCGCAATTTCTGCACCAAGCTGTTCAACGCCACCCGCTACGCGTTGCTCAACGGCGCCCGTGTCGCGCCGCTGCCGGCGCAGGACCAACTGACCGACGCCGACCGGTGGATCCTGGGACGGCTGGAAGAGGTTCGCGCCGAAGTAGATTCGGCCCTCGACGACTACGAGTTCAGCCGCGCCTGCGAGGCGCTCTACCACTTCGCGTGGGACGAATTCTGCGACTGGTATGTCGAATTGGCCAAGACGCAGCTGGCCGAGGGGAACGCTCACACCACCGCGGTGCTCGCCGCCGTGCTGGACACCCTGCTGCGGCTGCTGCACCCCGTCATCCCGTTCCTCACCGAGGCGTTGTGGCAGGCCCTGACCGGCCAGGAATCGCTGGTGATCGCCGCCTGGCCGCAATCCTCGGGTATCGATTCGGACCCCGTTGCGGCGCAACGGATCAGCGATATGCAGCGGCTGGTCACCGAGGTCCGCCGGTTCCGCAGCGATCAAGGCCTGGCCGACCGGCAGAAGGTGCCGGCCAGGTTGGGCGGCGTGGACGCCGCGGACCTGGGCGCACAGGTGGCCGCCGTGTCGTCGCTGGCCTGGCTCACCGCGCCGGGCGAAGACTTCCAGTCGTCGGTGTCGTTGGAGGTGCGGCTGGGCCCCCAGATGAACCACACGGTCGTCGTCGAACTCGACACCTCGGGCACCATCGATGTCGCCGCCGAACGGCGCCGCCTGGAAAAAGACCTCGCCGTGGCGCGGAAGGAACTGGCGTCCACCACCGCCAAACTCGCCAACGAGGACTTCCTGTCCAAGGCCCCGCAGAACGTCGTGGACAAGATCCGGGACCGTCAGCGCGTGGCCCGGGACGAGTCCGACCGGATCACCGCGCGGCTGGCCGGGCTGCAATGAGTTCTCGATGACCGAGCCCCCCGACTGGCCCGAAGACGACCGCCAAAACGGCGCCACCGACCTGGCTCCCACCCTGGACGAGATCGCCGCGCTGCTTCAGGTCGAGCATCTGCTCGACCAACGCTGGCCGGAGACCAAGATCGAGCCGAGCCTGACCCGGATCAGCGCGCTGATGGACCTGCTGGGCTCGCCGCAACGGGCCTATCCCTGCATCCACATCGCCGGCACGAACGGGAAGACCTCGGTGGCACGCATGGTCGACGCGTTGGTGACCGCCCTGCACGGGCGCACCGGCCGGACCACCAGCCCGCACCTGCAATCGGCGGTCGAGCGCATCGCGATCGACGGCCGGCCGATCACCCCGGCGCAGTACGTCGCGACGTATCGGGAGATCGAGCCCTTCGTGCAGATGATCGACGCGCAATCCCAAGCCGCCGGCGGACCGGCGATGAGCAAGTTCGAGGTGCTGACCGCCATGGCGTTCGCGGCGTTCGCCGACGCGCCCGTCGACGTCGCGGTCATCGAGGTCGGCATGGGCGGGCGGTGGGACGCCACCAACGTCGTCGACGCGCCGGTCGCGGTCATCACCCCGATCGGCATCGACCACGTCGAATACCTCGGCGACGATCTCGCCGGTATCGCCGGCGAGAAGGCCGGCATCATCACCAAGGCTCCTGACGGCGCGCCCGACACCGTCGCCGTCATCGCGCGTCAGGCGCCCGAAGCGATGGAAGTGCTGCTGGCCCAGACCGTGCGCGCCGACGCGGCGGTGGCCCGCGAGGATTCGGAGTTCGCCGTCCTGGGGCGTCAGGTCGCGATCGGCGGCCAGGTGCTGCAGCTGCAGGGCCTGGGCGGCGTGTATTCCGACATCTACCTGCCCCTGCACGGCGAACACCAGGCGCACAATGCGGCGGTGGCGCTCGCGGCGGTGGAAGCCTTCTTCGGTGCCGGCGCGCAGCGGCAACTCGACGTCGACGCGGTGCGGGCCGGATTCGCCGCCGTCACCAGCCCCGGCCGCCTGGAACGCATGCGCAGCGCGCCCACCGTGTTCATCGACGCCGCGCACAACCCGGCCGGCGCCACCGCGCTGGCGCAGACACTCAGCGACGAATTCGACTTCCGATACCTGGTCGGTGTGCTCAGCGTGCTGGCCGACAAGGACGTCCACGGCATCCTCGCCGCGCTCGAGCCGGCGTTCGATGCCGTCGTCGTGACCCAGAACGGGTCGCCGCGGGCCCTGGACGTCGCGTCGCTGGCGCTGGCGGCGGGGGAGCGCTTCGGGCCCGACCGAGTCACCACCGCCGAGAACCTGCGCGACGCGATCGACGTCGCGACCGCCCTGGTCGACGACGCCACGGTGGCCGGGGACGCCGAGGCCTTCTCCGGCACGGGCATCGTCATCACCGGTTCGGTCGTCACCGCCGGGGCCGCACGCACCCTGTTCGGCCGGGATCCGGAATGACCGACCGCAACCGGGCTGACCCCTGGAAGAGCTTCGGCGCGGTGATGGCCGCAACGTTGTTCCTGGAAGCGATCGTCGTATTGCTGGCGATTCCGGTGGTGAGCGCGGTCGGCGGTGGACTGACGCCGGTGACGCTGGGTTACCTGATCGGCGTGGCGGCGCTGCTCATCCTGCTGGGCGGGGTGCAGCGCAAACCCTGGGCGATCTGGGTGAACCTGGGCGTTCAACTGCTGCTCCTCGCCGGCTTCGCGGTGTATCCGGGAGTGGGGTTCATCGGGGTGCTTTTCACCGGGTTGTGGGCCCTCATCGCGTACTTCCGGGCCGAGGTGCGGCGCCGCCAGGGGTAGGGGAGGCCACCGCCCGCCGCTGCCGCGGCCGCCGCCCGGCCGATTCCCGCCCCGTTCTGTACGCTGTCGGCCGTGACCGAACGGACCCTGGTACTGATCAAGCCGGACGGCGTCGAGCGGCAGCTGGTCGGGGAGATCATCAGCCGCATCGAGCGGAAGGGCCTGACCATCGCCGCGCTCGAGCTGCGGCGCGTCAGCGAGGACCTGGCCGCCCAGCATTACGCCGAGCACGACGGCAAGCCGTTCTTCGGATCGCTGCTGGAGTTCATCACCTCGGGGCCGGTGGTGGCGGCGATCGTCGAGGGACCGCGCGCGATCGCCGCGTTTCGGCAGCTCGCGGGCGGCACCGACCCGGTGGACAAGGCGACCCCCGGCACGATCCGGGGCGATTTCGGGCTGGAGACCCAGTTCAACCTCGTGCACGGGTCGGATTCGGCCGAGTCCGCAAAGCGCGAAATCGCGCTCTGGTTTCCCGACGCGTAGCGCCCAGCAAACGGGCCGCGCCACGCCGTTGACGGCGTGTTCGCTCGGGGGCGGCTTGGCTTGCCGAGTGATGTGGGATACTGATGGAGGGTGAACGTCGCCGGACCGGCGTCGGACACCCGAATGAAGACTTAGACAAGCGCGATCATCGCCACCCCGCGTTGGTGCGCGGCATGTCAGGCCGTCATTCAGCACGGCGCCGAGTGCGTTCTCCGCGAACCGCTCGGGGCGAGACCATCACAAGCCCGGGGAAGTCACCCGGGCCCATAGCGAAGCCCTCGCGTGGCCGCGTCGCCATGACGCGCCCGGGGGCTTGAGGAGAATACGTGGTAGACGGTGCACCATCCGCAGAGTCATCCGAAGAGCCGACCCGGCACGACGAACTGCCTGACCGCCTGAGAGTTCATTCACTGGCACGCACGCTGGGGACCACCAGTAAGCGGGTGCTGGACGCGTTGAGCGCCCTCGACGGGCGCATCCGCAGCGCGCACTCCACCGTGGACCGCGACGACGCGGTGCGGGTACGCGATCTGCTGGCCGCCCAGCCCGACGCCGGTGCGGAGGACGCCCACGGCGCCGCCGTCGGCGGCGGGGAGGGCGACGAAGCCGCCGCGGAACCCGAATCGCGGCTGATGCTCGAGACCGCGGTGGAGCGGCCGCATTACATGCCGCTGTTCGTCGCGCCGCAGCCGCTGGAGGCGGACGAAGACGACGGGAACGCCGACGATGGCGCCGACTCCGACGACTCCGATGCCGACGACGAAGACGACGAGCAGGCCGATCGGCCGGCCAACCGTCGGCGGCGTCGTGGCCGCCGCGGCCGCGGCCGCGGCCGCGGTGAGCAGGGCGGACCGGACAACCAGAACGACGCCGGTGACGACGAAGAGCCCCAGCGGCGCCAGAAGGCGGGCCGCGGCGACACCTCCGACACCGAGGACGGCGACGACGAAGAGGGCTCCGACTATTCGGACTCCGATGACTCCGACACCGGTGACGACGGTTCGGCGGAGGGCGCCAGCCGTCGCCGCCGCAGGCGCCGGCGGCGCAAGTCGGGCTCCGGTGACGACGGCGACGAGAGCCCCTCGCCCGACGACCCCCCCAACACCGTGGTGCACGAGCGCCCGCCACGCAGCGGCAAGAACGGCGGCGACGGCGGCAACGGCTCGTCGAACGCCGAGATCAAGGGCATCGACGGCTCCACCCGGCTGGAGGCCAAGCGGCAACGGCGCCGCGACGGGCGCGACGCCGGACGCCGCCGCCCGCCGGTGCTGACCGAGGCGGAGTTCCTGGCCCGCCGCGAGGCCGTCGAACGGATCATGGTCGTGCGCGACCGGGTCCGCACCGAGCCGCCGCACCAGGGCGCCCGGTACACCCAGATCGCCGTTCTCGAGGACGGCATCGTCGTCGAGCACTTCGTGACGTCGGCCGCCTCCGCTTCGTTGGTGGGCAACATCTACCTCGGGATCGTGCAGAACGTCCTGCCCTCGATGGAGGCGGCGTTCGTCGACATCGGTCGCGGCCGCAACGGTGTGCTCTACGCCGGCGAGGTCAACTGGGAGGCGGCGGGGCTGGGCGGGTCCGACCGGAAGATCGAACAGGCGCTCAAACCGGGCGACTACGTCGTGGTCCAGGTCAGCAAGGACCCCGTCGGGCACAAGGGCGCGCGGCTGACCACCCAGGTGTCGCTCGCCGGCCGCTACCTGGTGTACGTGCCGGGTGCGTCGTCGACCGGGATCAGCCGCAAGCTGCCCGACACCGAACGGCAGCGGCTCAAGGAGATCCTGCGCGAGGTGGTGCCGTCCGATGCCGGGGTGATCATCCGCACCGCCTCGGAGGGAGTCAAAGAGGACGACATCCGAGGCGACGTCACCCGGCTGCAGGAGCGCTGGAAGCAAATCGAGGCCAAGGCGACCGAGATCAGCGAGAAGGCCGCCGGTGCGGCGGTCGCACTGTACGAAGAGCCCGACGTTCTGGTCAAGGTCATCCGCGACCTGTTCAACGAGGACTTCGCCGGGCTGATCGTCTCCGGTGACGAAGCGTGGACGACCATCACCGAATACGTGAATTCCGTTGCGCCCGATCTGGTTTCGAAACTGAGCAAGTACGAGCCGCCCAGCGGCCCGGACGGTCAGGCCGGGCCCGACGTCTTCGCGGTGCATCGCATCGACGAGCAACTGGCCAAGGCAATGGAGCGCAAGGTGTGGCTCCCGTCGGGCGGCACGCTGGTCATTGACCGAACCGAGGCCATGACCGTGGTCGACGTCAACACCGGCAAGTTCACCGGCTCCGGCGGCAATCTCGAACAGACCGTCACCAAGAACAACCTCGAGGCGGCCGAGGAGATCGTGCGCCAACTGCGGCTGCGCGACATCGGCGGCATCGTGGTCATCGACTTCATCGACATGGTCCTCGAGTCCAACCGCGACCTGGTGCTGCGGCGGCTTACCGAGGCGTTGGCCCGCGACCGCACCCGCCATCAGGTGTCCGAGGTGACGTCGCTGGGCCTGGTCCAGCTGACCCGCAAGCGGCTGGGTACCGGGCTGATCGAGGCTTTCTCCACGTCGTGCACCCACTGCGGCGGCCGGGGAATCGTGCTGCACACCGACCCGGTGGACTCGACCCCCTCCAATGGGCGCAAGTCGGAGTCCGGGGGTGGTCGCCGCGGCAGGCGCTCCAAGAAGAAGGGGGCCGAGGAGCCGTCGGAACAGCCCATCGTGGCCAAGGTGCCCGCGCACGCCCCCGGCGAGCACCCGATGTTCAAGGCGATGGCCGCCGGCGGAACTGCGGTCCGCGACGACGAGGAATCCGACGAGGCCGCCGAGGAAGCGACCACCGAGTTCGACGAGCAGAAGCCGGCGGACGCGGCCGACATGGAGGACGCCGACCAGGAGGACTTCGAGGAGTCTGACGACGACACCGACGAAGACACCGACGAAGAGGCCGACGACGATCTCGATGACGACGACGAGGACCTCGATGACGAGGAGGACCTGGGCGACGACGACGAAGACCTCGAGATGGACGACGACGACCTGGACGTCGAGGATGACTCCGACTCGGACTCCGACGACGGGCCCGAGTCGTCCGGCGAGGCCGGGTTCGGGCGTCCGCGGCGCCGCCGGGCGGCGGGCCGGCCGGCCGGCCCGCCGATCCACGTGGACTGACCTGGCCCGGTTTGACCCTGTAGCCGCTGGTCAAGTACCCTAGGACAGTTGTCGCCAGGCCGTGTGGACTTTGGCCGGCGACAGCGGGCCACCGGGCAATCGGAGTGGACCCGCAACCCAGACCCACTGAGCTCACCGCCGGTGGCTCGCGCGCGACAGAGCCGAAGAAGCGGCTGAGCAGAGGAAAGAAGGCAGGAGCAACGATGGCGACCTACGCAATCGTCAAGACGGGCGGCAAGCAGTACAAGGTCGCCGTCGGGGACGTGGTCAAGGTCGAAAAGCTCGACTCCGACCCGGGCGCGAACGTGTCGCTGCCCGTGACCCTGGTCGTGGACGGCGCGAAGGTCACCACCGACGCCGCCGCGCTGGCCAAGGTGGCGGTGACGGGCGAGGTGCTCGAGCACACCAAGGGCCCCAAGATCCGTATCCACAAGTTCAGGAACAAGACCGGCTACCACAAGCGTCAGGGACACCGTCAGCAGCTGACGGTCCTGAAGGTCACCGGAATCAAGTGATGAGCCGTCAGGCGAAGAACAGACAAGACTGAGCGGAGACCACAGACATGGCACACAAGAAGGGCGCTTCCAGCTCGCGCAACGGTCGCGATTCCGCCGCTCAGCGGCTGGGCGTCAAGCGATTCGGCGGCCAGATCGTCAAGGCGGGCGAGATCATCGTGCGTCAGCGCGGCACCAAGTTCCACCCCGGTCTGAACGTCGGGCGTGGCGGCGACGACACGTTGTTCGCCAAGGCTGCCGGCGCCGTCGAGTTCGGCATCAAGCGCGGACGCAAAACCGTCAGCATCACGCCCCAGGTCTAGCCTCGCGAGCCGGGGCATCGCGCCCCGCGCGGGAAAACGCTGCGGCGGCTTCTCGAGGTGTTGTCGCCCGGGCGTGACTTTCGAAGGGCTGGTATCTGATGCCTCGATTCGTCGATCGGGTCGTCATCCACGCGCGTGCGGGTTCCGGCGGTAACGGCTGCGCGTCGGTCCACCGCGAGAAGTTCAAGCCGCTGGGCGGTCCCGACGGCGGCAACGGTGGCCGCGGCGGCAGCATCGTGTTCGTCGTCGATCCGCAGGTGCACACCCTGTTGGACTTCCACTTCCATCCGCACGTCACCGCCCCGTCGGGCAAACAGGGCATGGGCAACAACCGTGACGGAGCGGCGGGCACGGATCTAGAAGTCAAAGTCCCCGACGGCACCGTCGTCTTGGACGAAAACGGCCGGCTGCTGGCCGATCTGGTGGGAGCGGGCACCCGCTTCGAAGCGGCGGCCGGCGGCCGTGGCGGGCTGGGCAACGCGGCGCTGGCGTCGCGCGCCCGCAAGGCTCCCGGCTTCGCGCTGCTCGGCGAACCGGGCGAAGCGCGAGACCTCACGCTGGAGCTCAAGACTGTCGCCGACGCCGGTCTCATCGGGTTTCCCTCGGCCGGCAAATCGTCACTGGTGTCGGCGATCTCGGCGGCCAAACCGAAGATCGCGGACTATCCGTTCACGACGCTGGTGCCCAATCTCGGGGTGGTGTCGGCCGGCGAGCACACGTTCACGGTCGCCGACGTGCCGGGCCTCATCCCCGGCGCATCGCAGGGCCGCGGCCTGGGTCTGGACTTCCTGCGGCACATTGAGCGCTGCGCCGTGCTGGTGCACGTCGTCGACTGCGCCACGTCGGAGCCCGGCCGCGACCCCATCTCCGACATCGACGCGCTGGAAGCCGAACTCACCGCGTATACCCCCACCCTGCGGGGCGACACGACTTTGGGCGACCTCGCCGAGCGGCCCCGCGCGGTGGTGCTCAACAAGATCGACGTACCCGAGGCGCGGGAGCTCGCCGAATTCGTCCGCGACGAGATCGCCGAGCGCGGCTGGCCGGTGTTCGAAGTGTCGACGGTGTCGCGGGAAGGATTGCAGCCGTTGATCTTCGGGCTCTGGCGGATGATCTCGGAATACAACGCCGCCCGGCCGCAGGCAGTGCCGCGCCGGCCGGTCATCCGCCCGGTTCCCGTCGACGACAGCGGCTTCACGGTTGAGCCGGACGGGGAGGGTGGCTTCGTGGTCAGCGGCGCCCGGCCGCAGCGGTGGGTTCGGCAGACCAACTTCGACAACGACGAAGCCGTCGGCTATCTCGCCGACCGGCTGGCCCGGCTGGGCGTCGAGGAGGAACTGTTGCGGCTGGGCGCCCAACCCGGGTGCGCCGTGACCATCGGGGACATGACGTTCGACTGGGAGCCGCAAACGCCTGCGGGACAACACGTTGCGATGTCCGGCAGAGGCACCGACGTGCGACTGGAACGCACTGAGCGCGCCGGCGCCGCGGAGCGCAAGGCGGCCCGCCGTCAGCGGCGCGCCGGCGACGATGCAGTGGGGGTACCTCCCGCTTGCGGGGGACGCAGCGATGCGGAGGGGGCACCTCCCGCTTGCGGGGGAGAGCGGCGCAGAACCAGAGAACGCGGGGACGAGTCGTGACCCCGCACCGCGAGGCCATCCGCACCGCGCGCAGCCTGGTGGTCAAGATCGGGACCAACGCGCTGACCACCCCGTCCGGGGTATTCGACGCCGGCCGGCTGGCCGGGCTGGCCGACGCCATCGAGTCGCGCATGAAGGCGGGCACCGATGTCGTCATCGTCTCGTCGGGCGCCATCGCCGCCGGCATCGAACCGCTCGGCTTGACCCGTCGCCCCAAGGATCTGGCGACCAAGCAGGCCGCGGCCAGCGTCGGGCAGGTCGCGCTGGTGAACGCGTGGAGCGCGGCGTTCGCGCGGTACGGTCGCACGGTCGGCCAGGTGCTGCTGACCGCGCACGACATCTCCATGCGGGCGCAGCACACGAACGCCCAGCGCACCCTGGACCGGCTGCGGGCCCTGCACGCGGTCGCGATCGTCAACGAGAACGACACGGTGGCCACCAACGAGATCCGGTTCGGCGACAACGATCGCCTCTCGGCGCTGGTGGCTCACCTGGTCGGCGCCGAAGCCCTGGTGTTGCTCTCCGACATCGACGGGCTCTACGACGCCGATCCGCGAAAGACCAAGGGCGCCAAGTTCATTGCCGAGGTATCCGGGGCGGACGATCTGATCGGGGTGGTCGCGGGCCCCGGCAGCGACCTGGGGACCGGCGGAATGGTATCGAAGATGTCCTCGGCGCTACTGGCCGCCGACGCCGGGGTGCCGGTCCTGCTCGCCGCCGCGGCCGACGCTGGCACCGCGCTGAGCGATGCCTCGGTCGGCACGGTGTTCGCCGCACGGCCACAACGGATGTCGGCGCGGCGGTTCTGGCTGCGCTATGCCGCCGAGGCGGCCGGTGCGCTGACGCTCGACGAGGGTGCGGTGCGCGCGGTGCTGGCGCAGCGCCGCTCGCTGCTGCCCGCCGGCATCACCGGGGTGTCGGGCCGGTTCTATGCGGGAGACGTCGTCGAATTGCGCGGCCCCGACGCGGCCATGGTGGCCCGCGGTGTGGTGGCCTACGACGCCACCGAACTGGCGACCATGATCGGAAGGTCGACCTCCGAGCTGCCGGGTGAGCTGCGCCGGCCCGCGGTACACGCCGACGACCTGGTGGCGGTGTAAGCCCGTCAGCTGAACGGGTTGCTGTTGTCCTGCCACGCCGCCGATTCCGGGCGCGGCCCGAAACGGCGCGCGTAGTCCTCGTGCATCTTCGCTTGTTTCTTGTTCTTGATCACGTCGACCAGGTTCGGGTCGAGGCCGTGCTGCGCCAGCCGGTGTCGACGCCAAACCTTGTTCAGCGCAAGCGAGATGAGCAGTGCCCAGATGTAGAGCGGCACCGTCATCTCGCTATGCACATACAGCGAAGCGGGCAGTAGCCAGAAGGGCGCGAGAACGAACAGCGGTGGTATGGCCCACCGGATCATGTGCCGGCGCACGGCGCCTTTGCCCGCCAGGTCGTTGGCGACCCAGTCGCGCATCGAGCTGGGCAGGGTCCGGCCGTAGGAATAGGCGATGTGTTGCCAAATGTTGGGTTTGGTCTTGGCGGTGGTCATGGCGGCTCCTATGAGGGGGTCAGGACTGCAATGCGCCCGCTGCCAAGGCGGCCGCGTTGATGCGGGTGAGCACCTGATGCAGGTGCCGAAGTTCGTCGATGTCGACACCGAGACGCTCGACCACGGCGGGCGGAATCTTGCACGCACGCCGACGTAGGGCGGTGCCGCTGTCGGTGAGTTTGACTTCGGTGGAGCGCTCATCGACGGTGCTTCGTGTACGGGTGATCAGACCGAGGGCCTCCAAGCGCTTGAGCATCGGCGACAGCGTGGCCGAATCCATCTGCAGCGTGGCTGCGATCTCCTTGACCGACAGCGGTTTGCGCTGCCCCGGCGCCGATTTCTGATGATCCCAGAGCGTCAGCATCACCAGATACTGGGGATGGGTCAGCCCCAACGGCTCCAGCAGCGGCCGGTAGACCGCCAACACGGCGCGGTTGGTCACGCTCAGCGCGAAACAGACCTGCTGTTCCAGGGAAAGCGGGTCGATGTCGGGCGCGGCCGGCGATGCCATATTCGCATGGTACGCGAATAGATAGGGCACTAACTATGTTGTTCCGGTCACAGGGCTGGTTATGCCCGCCGGGCCACTGCCGCATCAGTGCGCCGAAGCGCTCTTGAGATAGAGGGCTCCCCAGACGATTTCGGCCAGCGTGGCGGCCAGTTCCGCGTCGTAGTCGAGCGGCTTCGCCGGAAGGTCCTGCTGGCACGCGCGCTCGACCATCCACGTCAGCGCGCTGGCCGTGGTGGCCGCGGGCAACTCCGGCCGGATCGAGCCGTCGGCCTGACCCTCTTCGATGACCCGGGTCATCCGCCCCGTGACAGCGGTCAACAGGTTGCGATAGGTCGCGGCGACCAGCGGGTCGTAGCCCGCCGTCTCGTTGAGGGCGACCAACACCGGTTGGTGACGCCGATAGCTGGCGACGATGCCGTCCATCGCGGCGCGGACGTCGCCAGGATCGCGCCGCCCGGCCACACTCCACCACCGGTCCGCGCTGGCGGCGAGGTCGGTGAACACCTGGTTGGCCAGGCGGCGCAGCAGGTGGCCCTTGTCCTCGAAGTAGATGTAGAAGCTCGCGCGGGATATGCCGGCTTCGGTCGACAGCCGGTCGACGCTCAGTTCGGTGAAACTGGCGCCGCCGCGCATCAGCCGCTCGGTGGCGTCCAACAGCCGTCGCTCGATCTGCTCTCGCCGCTGCTGACGTCCATGCTCGCGGCTGGCCTGCGGCTTCCTGGTGACCGATGGCATTGGCCCAGCATAGAACTCCGTTTGACAACTTGACTAGACACTATGTCTAGGAATAGTGTCGCTGACGATCTGTGACCGGGGTCATACACAACGGAGGTGGGCCATGACCGTGATGACCGGGACGTCGGGCGCCGAGCGGCCCGGCCGGGCCTATGACCCCATCGACCTGTCCTCGCGCGCGTTTTGGTCCACGACCGCGGCCGACCGGGAACGCGCGTTCGCGGTGCTGCGGGCCGAGCGGCCGGTGAGCTGGCACCCACCCGTGGAGGACGCCCTGATGCCCGATCCGCAGGATCCGGGCTACTGGGCGGTCACGCGACGCGCCGACATCGTCTCGGCCAGCCGCAACAACGAGGTGTTCCTGTCCGGCCACGGTGTGATGTTCGAGAACATCCCGGTCGAGTTGCTCGAAGCGTCCCAGTCGTTCCTGGCGATGGATCCGCCGCGACACACCAAGCTACGCAAGCTCGTCAGCGCCGCGTTCACCCCGAGGCAGATCCGCCGCATCGAGGACTCGATCAGGGCGAACGCCAAGGCCATCGTCGAAGAGCTGCGCGCGGCCGGTAGCGGGGCCGACTTCGTCGACCACTGCGCCAAGCAACTGCCGATCCGAACCTTGTCGGACATGGTGGGGATCCCGGAATCGGAGCGAGAGCACGTGGCGCGGGCCGCCGATGCGCTGGTGTCCTGGGCGGACCCGGTCTACCTCGACGGTCGCAACCCGCTGGAGGTGCTGGTCGAAAACCAGGTGTACCTGCACCAAATCGCCGGCTCGTTGGCCGCCGAGCGCCGCGAGCGTCCCGGCGACGACCTGTTCAGCGGCCTGGTCAACGCCGAGGTCGACGGCGACCGGCTGACCGACGCCGAGGTGGCCGCATTCTTCGTGCTGCTTTCCGTGGCCGCCAACGACACCACCCGCCAAACCACCAGCCACGCCATGAGGGCGCTCACCGACTTCGGGGATCAACGGGCGTGGCTAGTGGAGGACTTCGACAACCGGATCGGAACCGCCGTCGAGGAGTTCGTCCGCTGGGCCAGTCCGGTCATGACCTTCCGTCGCACGGCCGCAACGGATTTCGAGTTAGGCGGCCAGCGGATCCGGGCGGGGGAGAAGGTCGTCATGTTCTATCCGTCCGGCAACTGGGACACCGAGGCGTTCGACCACCCGGAGCGCTTCGACCTGAGCCGCAGCCCCAATCCGCACGTCGGCTTCGGCGGCGGCGGCGTGCACTTCTGCCTCGGCGCCCATGTGGCCCGGGCGCAGCTGCGCGCCATCTTCGGCGAGCTGTTGCGCCAGCTGCCCGAAATCCAGGCCGGCGACCCGACTTACGTGGCGGGCAACTTCATTCACGCCGTCCGCAGCATGCCGTGCACCTTCTAATGCGTTGTCATCGGTAACAATTCGTCAGCAAGCAGCGCCAGCAGCTCGGAGCAGCCCCCGTCGACCTTGACGGTCGCCAGGTCGTCCGCGCGGGTCCGCCCCCGGTTGATGATCGCGATCGGCATGCCCAGCGCGGCGGCGTGACGCACGAACCGATAGCCGGAGAACACCGTCAGCGACGAGCCGGCGACCAGCAGCGCGTCGGCTTCGGATATCAGTGAATAGGCCTGATCAACAACACCTTTGGCGACGCTCTCGCCGAAGTAGACGATGTCCGGCTTGAGGATGCCGCCGCAGCGGGGGCAGTCGAGATACCGGAACGACGTGGTATCGGCGACGACGGCGTCGGCGTCGGGTGCCACCGCGAGACCGCCGACCGCTTCCGCGCGCTCGGCGAATCCGGGGTTGAGCTCTTCCAGCCGTTCGGCAAGAGCGGCGCGGCACATGATGTACCCGCAGTTCAGGCAGACCACCTGGGCGTAGGTGCCGTGCAGGTTGATGACGTTGCGGCTGCCGGCCTTGGTGTGCAGCAGGTCGACGTTCTGCGTGATCAGCCCCGTCACCGCCGCGGCGTGTTCCAATGCCGCCAGCGCCCGGTGGCCGGCGTTGGGCAGCGTGTCGTCCATGTGCCGCCAACCGACGTGGTTTCGCGCCCAGTACCGCTGCCGAAAGACGGCGTCCGAGGTGAACTGGCGGATCGTCATCGGGTTGCTGGGCGGCGAATCGGGTCCGCGGTAGTCCGGGATGCCGGAGTCGGTGGACAGGCCCGCGCCCGTCAGCACCGCGATCCGGCGACCGGCCAGCAGCGCGACCAGTTCCGGCGATTCGGCGCGGCGGGGGGTCACCTCTTCGAGGGTACGGAAACCGGTGGAATGTGGTTGATTTAGCGGCATGCCCACCGCCGCCGAGCATGCCGCTGAGCAGGTCGCTTCGGTACGTGAGGACCCGACGGCGCGCCTGGCGTTACTGCGTTCGCTCTACGAGACGCCACCAGGATGGGACGCGCGGCGGCTGCCCTACCGACGCGCGGCGCTGGCGTTCATGGGCTGGGAGTTGCGTCGGGGAGTCCTGAACCCGGCGGACGCCGGAGCGCCAGGCAGTCCGTGGTGGCGGGCGGTCAACGACCGGCTCTTGCGCGATACCGCCGAGGCGCGCGCCCACGTGCTCGGAATGGGCGGTCCCATATCCTCATCGAGCGTCGCCGACGCGGTGACCTTCATTCGCCAACCGTCGGTGCGGACGTGGTATCGGGCTCACAACGCGATCATCGTGAGGGGCTACCTCGACAATCAAGAGCTGGCCCACACCGAATCGCGCGTCGAACGCTTCTTCATCAACGTGGTGCTGGTGCGGGTGCTCTTCGCGCACGCGTTGGTGGCGGCCCCCCGCCTGGCACTGGGCTGGCTGTCGCCTTTCGCACCTGTGCTGGGCGACCCGCGACTGGCAATCACCGGTATCTTCTTGCAGCTGTCGCGGGTGGGACCCATCACCGAGGCTGACGACACGGGCGGCCCGACGGGTGCTTCCGCCACCGATTTCGTCGCCCGATTGATGGCGGGCCGACTAACCCAGGCAGTCGGCCGCGGTGGTGAGCTCGGCCGACATGTTCTGTTCCATCATCTTCAGCGCGGCCGCGCCTAGATCGGGGTCGATGTGGGCGACGGCGTCGCTCGCGATCACGACGGGGAAGTGGCGGACGTAGGCGTCGAGTGCGGTATAGAGGATGCACTGCTCGGTGACCTGGCCGGTGATGACCAGCCGCTTGGTCTCGAGCCGGTTGAGCAGATACGCCAGCGCGGTCGCGTAGAAGGCGCTGTGCCGCACCTTGGTCATCACGCGGCAGTCCCCGGCCGGAACGATCGGCTTGACCAGATCCGGCCGCGCCCCGTCGAGCGCGGAGCCGACGATGTCGGAGAACTGGGCCGCGAAGTCGCCGTAGTTGTCGTTGACGTACACCAGGTCGACGGCGTCGGATTCGCGTGCGCGCCGGACCAAGTCGGCCAGCGGGTCGATGATGTTGGCGACATTGGGTATTAGTTCCTCAGCATCGGGATGCTGATAGGTGTTCATCATGTCGACCACGATCACGGCAGTATCGCTCATGATGGAGGGGATACCCGGCGGCCACGGGTTGACACAGGTCAGGCGACAATGGAAGGGCGATGGACTTTTACAACGCTTACAGCCAGGGTTTCGTCCGGGTCGCCGCGTGTACGCACCACACCGCGATCGCCGATCCGGCGGCCAACGCGGACTCGGTCTTACGGTTGGCGCGCGCGTGCCACGACGACGGTGTCGCGGTGTCCGTGTTCCCGGAGTTGACGTTGTCCGGATACTCCATCGAGGACATCGTCATGCAGGACCTACTGCTCGACGACGTCACCGGCGCCGTCGAGAACATCGTCGCCGCCTCGACCGATCTGCTGCCGGTCCTGGTCGTCGGTGCTCCGCTGCGGTACCGGCAGCGCATCTACAACACCGCCGTGGTCATCCACCGCGGCGCGGTGCTCGGGGTGGTGCCCAAGTCGTACCTGCCCACCTACCGAGAGTTCTACGAGCGCCGCCAGATCGCGGCCGGAGACGACGAGCGCGGCACCATCCGGCTCTGTGACGCCGACGTCCCCTTCGGCCCCGACTTGCTGTTCGCCGCATCGGATATCCCCGACTTCGTGCTGCACGTCGAAATCTGCGAGGACATGTTCGTGCCGATCCCGCCCAGCGCGGAGGCAGCGCTGGCGGGCGCGACCGTACTGGCCAACCTCTCCGGCAGCCCCATCACGATCGGCCGCGCCGAGGACCGCTGCCTGTTGGCCCGCTCGGCGTCGGCGCGGTGTCTGGCCGCCTACGTCTACGCCGCCGCGGGGGAGGGAGAATCGACCACCGACCTGGCCTGGGACGGTCAGACGATGGTGTGGGAGAACGGCGAACTGCTGGCCTCCTCCGAGCGCTTCCCGAAGGGGGAGCGGCGCAGCATCGCCGATGTCGACATCGATCTGCTGCGCTCAGAACGGCTGCGCATGGGCACATTCGACGACAACCGGCGCCACCACCGCGGGTCGGCCGAGTCGTTCCGGCGTGTCGGGTTCCGGCTGGACCCGCCGGCCGGCGACATCGGATTGCGCCGCGATGTCGAGCGTTTCCCGTTCGTGCCCGCGAATCGCGAACGGCTGGAACAGGATTGCTACGAGGCCTACAACATCCAGGTGTCGGGGCTCGAGCAGCGGCTGCGCGCGCTGGACTACCCGAAGATCGTCATCGGCATCTCCGGTGGCCTGGACTCGACGCACGCGCTCATCGTTGCGGCACGCGCCATGGATCGGGAAGGGCGGCCGCGCAGCGACATTCTGGCGTTCACGCTCCCCGGCTTCGCGACGGGCGATCGCACCAAGCGCAACGCCATCGAGCTGTGCCGCGCACTGGGGGTCACCTTCTCCGAAATCGACATCACCGAGACCGCAATGGTGATGTTCAAGGAGATGGACCACCCGTTCGGGCGCGGGGAGAAGGTCTACGACGTCACCTTCGAGAACGTGCAGGCGGGGCTGCGCACCGACTACCTGTTCCGGCTGGCCAACCAGCGCGGCGGCATCGTGCTGGGCACCGGCGACCTTTCCGAAATCGGGCTGGGCTGGTCGACGTACGGGGTGGGCGACCAGATGTCGCACTACAACGTCAACGGCGGTGTCCCGAAGACGCTGATCCAGCATCTGATCCGCTGGGTCATCTCGTCCGGCCAGTTCTCCTCCGACGTCGCCGACGTGCTGCAGTCGGTGCTGGACACCGAGATCTCCCCGGAACTCGTCCCGAAAGGCGAAGAGGAAGAACTGCAGAGCAGCGAGGACAAGGTCGGACCGTATGCCCTGCAAGATTTTTCGCTCTTCCACGTGCTGCGGTACGGATTCCGGCCCTCGAAGATCGCGTTTCTGGCCTGGCATGCGTGGAGCGACCCGGACCGGGGCAACTGGCCGCCGGGATTCCCCGACGACAAGCGACCGACCTACTCGCTGAAGGAGATCCGGCACTGGCTGGGGGTTTTCGTGCAGCGGTTCTACTCGTTCAGCCAATTCAAACGCTCGGCGCTGCCCAACGGGCCCAAGGTGTCGCACGGAGGCGCGCTGTCGCCCCGCGGTGACTGGCGGGCCCCGTCGGACATGTCCGCGCGCATCTGGCTCGACGAGATCGACCGGCAGATTCCCGAGGAGTAGCACGCCGATGGGCCCGCCCGCGGGATTGCCGGGCGGGCCCTAGGGCGCCGGGCTCAGGCCCGCGCGCGGCGCCAGCCTTGGTATTGGAGTTCGGCGAACACCAGCGTGTAGGCGCCGGCGGCCAGGTTCAACGCGACGCCGGCCGTGGTCAACGGGAAGACGTCTTCGAGCACCAGAACCACGGCGGCCACCGTGTACGCCAGGTTGGCGATGATGACGCCCATACCCGCCCGGCGCACCGAAGGCAGGGCGGCGAGCCCGAACACGACAACGCCGTAGCCGATCAAGAACGCGCCCATGGCGTACTCGAAGGTCGGCGTGGTCCCCGAAAGCTCGGCGAGCCGGCCGGCCAGCGGCATCCCCGCCAGGCCGACCACGCCGCTGATGGCGGCGTCGGCGCGCATGGCCAGGCGAAGCAGGCCGTCCCGGGTGCCGGTGCGGTCAATCGTGGTCGCGGACATGATGTTCCTTTCGTCGATGGCTGATCGCTCCCGACGCTGCCCGCGAACCACTGCCAGATCGACGTCGGACGCTGCCAACCACTGCCAACCGCAGGTCAGGCCGGTGGCGCCGACCGCCGGGGGGTCAGCGTTCGTATGTTCCGGTCAGCACACCGCGGGCCAGCACGTGCCCGCTCATGGCGGCGAGCAGCGCCGTGGCCGTGGTGATGCCGTCCGGGACGTCCCGGTCGATCGCGAACACGTGGAACCGGTAGTGGTGCGGGCCGTGCCCGGGGATCGGGCGCGGCCCGGCGTAGCCGCGGTGGCCCAGATCGGCTCGCAGGCAGCGGATGCCCGCCGCGCCCGGGTGCAACCCGCCGGCGTCGAGGCCGTCCAGTGCCGGGTCGATCACCGCGACCGTGTGCAGCAGCGGGCGGGGCAGGGGGACGTCGACATCATCGATGATGAGCACCAGCTGCCGGGTCCCGGGCGGCGGCGGGCTCCACCGCAGCGGAGGCGAGACGTTGTCTCCGACGCCCACGCCGGCGCTGGAGGTCGGCATGGCGCCGCCGTCGGTGAACGCGGCGCTGCCGACGCTGATGGAGCCGGGCGCATCGAGCGCGGCCCGTGCGAGAGGGCTTCGGCGCGGGCCGGCGCGCACGCGGCGCAGCAGCCTGCCGGGCAACGCCGTCATGCGCCGCTGCCCGCGCCGCGAATCGCGACGGTGGGCGACCGCACGAGGTCGCCCAGTTCGCTGGGCAGGTATCCCTGCTCGACCAACCGCGGTAGCACGCCGCCGCTTTCGATGATGTCGAGGATGAGCCCGGGAAGGGTCGGAACGCTTCCGGACGCACCGGTGGTGTTGTTGCGCCAGGTGCCGCCGGTGAGGTCGAAGGTTCCCGTGTCGCCTTCGTGGAACACGGTGGTGGCACCGGGCACGGTCATCGCCGGCAGGCCGGCGTTGACGGCATTGCGGAAGAACAACGAGTTGAATTCCTCGGCGACGAGTCCCGCGACGCCGAGCTCGAGAAAAAGGGCCGCGACGGGCCGGGAAGATCCGAGCCCGAAGTTCCTGCCCGCCACGACGATGTCACCCGGGGACACCTGGTCTGTCCAACCGGGGCGGACCTCGTAGAAGACATGCTTGGCCGCTTCCGGCGGATCCATCTTCATCGCGAACGCCGGGTACATGGCATCGGTGTTCAGGTTGTCCCCGAACACCCAGATCCTTCCGCCGAACACCACGCTCATGCCGTCACACTCCTCGGATCGGTGATATGTCCGGCGATGGCCGAGGCCGCAACGGTCGCCGGTGACGCCATGAAGATCTCCGCCTCGGTGCTGCCCATGCGGCCGGTGAAGTTGCGGGTGCTCGAGGTGATGCACACCTCGCCGGGACCGACCACACCCATGTGGTAGCCGAAGCACGCGCCGCAGGTGGAGTTGGTGATGACCGCACCCGCGTCCGCCAGGTCCTGCAAGTACCCCAGCCGCATGGCCTCCCGGTACACCGCCTGGGAGGCGGGCGTGACCAACAGGCGCACGCCCGGCGCGACAGACTTGCCGCGCACCACCCGTGCGGCGATCTCGAGGTCCTCGAGCTGGCCATTCGCGCACGACCCGATGAAGGCCTGGTCGATCTTCTGGCGCTCCAGCCGGGAAACCGGGAGTCCGTTGCGGCTGACGGTTCCCGGCCGCGCCACGAAAGGCTCCAGCGTCGCCAGGTCGACACGCCGGATCTCTTGGTATCCGGCATCTGGATCCGGCGCGGCAGCGTCGTATCCGGAGACGCCGCGCTCGTGCAGAAACGACGTCAACACGTCGTCGGGCTCGAACGTGGCGAAGTCGGCGGAGACCTCGGCGCACTGGGTCGCAATGGTGCGCCGATCGTGCATCGGGACGCCGGACAGGCCGGAGCCGCCGAATTCGAGGTTCAGGTTCGGGGCGTCGCCGTACTCGTTGGCGATATGCAAGAACACGTCTTTGCCGCTGACCATCTCCGGTTTCGCACCCTCGAGTTCGTAGCGGATGGTGGGCGCGACCTGAAACCACGTCGCGCCGGTGCACATGATCGAATAGACCTCCGCGGGCCCGAGGCCCCGGGCGGCGGTGTTGTAGGCGCCCGCCGCGCAGGTGTGAGAGTCGGTGCAGGCCAAGATCTCTCCGGGCCGCGCGAGTCCGTTCTCCGCGATCACCTGGTGACAGATGCCGTGCCGGCCGACGTCGTAGAAGCGTGTGATGCCGAAGTCGGCGACGAATCGGCGGGCCTGTGGGCCGCCCGCGGCGTCTTTGATGGTCGGCGCCGGCACGGCGTGGTCCATGACCACCGCCAGCTTGTCGGGGTCGTGGATCCGGTTGGGCGTGATCCACATCGTGGCGAACTGCAGGTCGATCAGCACGGTCATGTCGACCTCGACCACGACCGTGTCACCCGCCGACACCGAATGCAGACCGGCCTTGCGGGCGAAGATCTTCTCGATGACCGTCATGCCCATGAGGGGTCCTTCCGGGCGTATCGGGCGTCGCGTTCGAGCCATTCGGCCATCCCCACCATGTTGAAGAAATCGGCGGGCGTCGTGGGTAGGTGGCCGGCGATGTCGGTGCCGTTCAGTTCGCAAAGGCTCTGCAGCATGCCGAAAGTCGCCTGCACCAAGAGATTGCTCGGGTGGATCGCGATGGCGTAGCCCAACTCTTGCAGCCGCGCGGCCGACTGCAACGGCGTCAGCCCGCCCTGCACGAGGTTGATCAGCAGGGGAGCGTCCACTTCGCGTGCGATGCGCTCGATCTCGTCGGCGTCCTGTGGCGCCTCGACGAAGATGATGTCGGCGCCCGCCCGCGCGTATCGGTTGGCGCGCTCGATGGCCGCGTCCAGACCGAGGGGGGCCCGGGCGTCGGTGCGGGCCACCACGAGCAGGCTGTCGTCGGAGCGGGCATCCAGCGCCGCGGCGAGGGTCTGTTCGAACACGGCCGCGTCGACCACCTGTTTGTCCGGCAGGTGGCCGCACCGTTTCGGAAAGACCTGATCTTCCAACTGAACTGCGGCCACCCCCGCCGCGTCGTAGGAGCGAACGGTGCGCACCACGTTCATGGGCGCCCCATAGCCGGTATCGGCGTCGGCGATCAACGGAACGTCGCCCAAGGCGTCGGTGATCATCGCGGCCCGGCCGGCCATCTCGGTCGCGGTGACCAGCCCGATGTCGGGTAAGCCGAAGCCGGAGGCGGCCACCCCGGCACCGGTCATGTACGCCGCGGCGTGGCCGGTGCGTTTCGTCAGGTGCGCAGAGATCCCGTCGAAAACGCCTGGGGCGACGATGAGTTCGCCGGCACCGAGCAAGTCCGTCAGCCGTTGGCGGGCCGGGGTGGTGGGCATGGTTCTCCTTTCAGTCCAGGGCGCCCGCGACCGGGGCCGCGAGCAGATCGGTCAGTTGGTCGACATCGTCGAGGTCGTCGAGATTGAGCACCGCCCGCTCGATCGCCTCGGCACGGGCGCGGCGGATGACCCGGTCGGCGAGCGAGTGGAACTTGCGGACCAGTTCGTCGTTGGTGACGGGATCGTTGGGCGCGCCGTGCGGCAACGCCACGCGGGCGCGGTGGACCGTGCCGTCGTGGGTGGTGACCGCGACGTCGGTGCGGAACTTCTCAGTGATGCCGGCGTGGGTGAGTGATTCGTCGAGGTGCACCGACGTCGCCGCGATGAGCGACCAGATGTCGTCGGAATCGAGACGGGCAGGGGTGAATTGTTCCGGCAACACGTTGCCGTCCAGGAGCGCCGCGGCGGTCGCGTACCCGATGTTCATCTGGGCGCCGACCGGGGTGAGCGGCCGTTGCGGTCGCCACCAGCCGTGCTTGTAGATGGTCTCGCCGACGGTGATGTCGATCTTCGAAATATCTTGGGGCGCAATCGACTTGCGCACCCGCCGCGCGGCGTCGATCGCTGCGTGCAAGCCGCCCATCGCGGCGTAGGACTTGACCATGATGACGGCGGTCTCCCACCGCTGGCCGAGTTGCCCGGTGAGTGCGGTGGGGTCCGGGTCGTGGCCCTCGCCGAAAACGCTGAGAAACCCGCCGTATTCACGTTCGAACACCCGCTTGATGCCGGTGTAACCCGCCGCCGCCAGCCCCGCCGCGTAGAAGCCGTTGCGCGCCGCCAGGCCGTGATGCATGCGCTTGCTCATGGCCTCGTATTGGGCGGCCATCAGCCCCGCCGACTGGGTTCCGGCCAGCCCGAGGGCGTCCTCCAACTGCGCCGGCGGCAGCCCACGTAACTTTCCGGACGCCATCGCCGCGGCGTGGGTGCCGAAAACCGATCCCGAGTGCCAGCCGCGGTCCAGCATCTGGGTGCCGTGCAGCGTGTAGCCGACCCGCGGGCCCACCTCGAAGCCGGCGACCGCGGCCAGCAGGACCTCGGCGCCCGTCGAGGGTCGTGGCCGCGTGGACATCGTCGCCATCAACGCCGGAATCAGCAGCGAGCAGCTGTGCAGCGGGGCGCGGGGATGGAAGTCGTCGAGCTCGAAGCCCTGGATGAAGGTGCCGTTGAGTACCGCGGCCGCGGGCGCCCCGGTCGTGCGCCCGGTGCCGATGACGACGGCGTCGCCCCGACCCTCGAGCGCGAGGACGGCGTCGGTCGCGACGCGCGACCACGGCAGTTGCGCGCCGACGAGCGCGCATCCGATCCCGTCCAGCAGCAGGTGCTTCGCCCGGTCGAGGATTTCGCGCGGGACGTCGTCCAGGGTGAGGCCGGCGACCCAGGTGGCAAGTCGCCCGGTCGGACCGTCCGGGTCACTGGCGGCCGGTGCGTGCATCGATCCCCCCAGGCATGTCGAGTTGTTATATACATATAACAACTCGAGCGAGTTGGCAAGGGAGTCCGTGTGGAAGCATTGACCACCGTGCAGGAGGGCAGAGCAGGGCCGGTCTCGGCCGCGGCCGGGGTGCCGCTGCACCGGCAGCTGTTCCTGGTCCTGCACGACGAGATCGACCGTGGCGTCATCGCCCCCGGCGACGCGTTGCCCACCGAACAGACCCTCTGCGACCAGTTCGGGGTATCCCGCATCACCGTGCGCCGGGCGCTGGCCGACCTGGCCCACCAGGGATACATCGAGCGCAGGCACGGCGTCGGGTCGTTCGTGCGGCCGCACGGGCCGGCGGACGTCTCGGGCGTTGCGGGGGCCGGGCGTTCGTTCATGCAGAGCCTGCGGCAGACGCAATTCGAGACCAAGGTCGAAGTCGTCGAGCTCGGGACGCGGCGTCCCCCGAGGGCCATCGGGGAGGCCTTGCAAACGTCCGGGGAGACGTCCGGCGAGCTGCTACAGATCGTGCGGGTGCGGCGTCAGCGCAGGACCGATGAGCCGTTGATGGTGACCGAAGCCTGGCTGCCGCAGGAATTGGCCGGCGTGCTGACCGAGCCGGAGTTGCGGCGTGCGCCGCTGTACGAGTTGCTGTCGCAGGCGGGCGTCGCCGTCGACCGGGTGCGGCACGAGATCACCGCCGAGATCGCCGGACCGCGCAACGCGCACCTGCTCGGCACCGCCATCGGCGCCGCGTTGCTCCGCATCAACCGCCTGGAATTCGTGGCCGGGGCCCCGCATCACTACGTGTCGACCGTGCTGTCGCCCAGTCGCAGCCGCGTGCTGCTCAGCCAGACCGCGGAGGAGATGGAGACCGGCGACGGCCTGATAATCGCCCACGACGTCCGCGGCGACACCGGCTAGCGGCCGCCGCGCAGCGCCGCATCGATCGCTTCGGCGTCCGGGGCGCAGTTGCCGGCGCCGTGCGCCAGGGTTGCCAGCGCGGCCGCGGCACAGGCGCGCTCCAACGCGCGCCGGCGCTGGGCGGGCGAACCCGGGTTGCGCGGCCAGCTCCCGGCCAGCACCCCGGCGAACACGTCACCCGCCCCGGTGGTGTCCACCGCGGCCACCGTGGGGGCGGGCACCACGAAGTCGCCGTCGTCGCCCACGTACCGCGCGCCGCGCGCCCCCAATGTGGTCACCAAGTGGGTGGGGCGCCATGGCCACTCTTCGGCCTCGGCTTCGTTGGCGATCACGACGTCGGCGTGGGCCGCCAGGTCGGACAACGAGCTTCGGTCCTGCCCGCCCGGTGAAGCGTTGACGATGACGACCGCTCCGGCCGAGCGGGCCTGGCGTGCCGCCGCCACCGCCGCCCGCACCGGAATTTCCAGTTGCGTCAATAACACGTCGCAGCCGGCGATGGCGGTCCGCGCCGCGGGGGAGTCCAGCGTCAGCCGCCCATTCGCGCCCGGGGCGACCACGATGGTGTTCTCGGCGTCGGCATCGACCACCACGATCGCCGTGCCGCTCGGTCCGCGCGTTGCCGCGATTGCGTCCAACCCGACGCCGTTGGTCAGCAGGTGGGCGCGTAACTGTTCGGCGGCCGGGTCGTCGCCGACCGCGCCGACGAACTGCACTTGCGCACCCGCCCGCGCCGCCGCCACCGCTTGATTGCCGCCCTTGCCGCCCGGTGCGTGGGTCAGCGACGAAGCCAGCACCGTCTCGCCGGGTCGGGGAAGCGCGTCGACGCGCAGCGACACGTCCATGTTGACGCTGCCGACCACACAGACCCGCGCCATGACTCTGACGTTAATCGGTCGTCCGCCGCCGCGCACCGCGGCTTGGGAGGTGATGAAACACGTTGCCGCGCAGTATTTTTAGCGATACGATCAGCATCCGCATTCCTCGCCGCGCCACGCCTCGAAACCCTCGCGCACCGCGAACCCGGCGATCACCAGCCCGACCGTCGGGTCCAGCCACCAGCCACCCGGCCATCCCGCCATGACGGCCAGCGTGAACAGCACAGCGGCGGACTGCGCGGCGCACAAATAGTTTTGCGTGCCCTCCCCGGCGGTGGCCCGCGAGCCCAGGCGCGTGCCGAGCCTCCGCTTGGCCCACCCCAGCAGTGGCATCAGGATCACCGCCACCGCGGTCAGGACCATCCCGATCAGCGTGGTGCCCGGTCGGTTGCCCGCCGCCAGATTCCGGACAGATTCCAGCGCGATGTAAGGCGCGATGAGCCAGAACGACACGGCCACTCCGCGTTGCGCCCGGCGCTCCGAGGTCTCCGACAGCGTGCGTGCCCCGGTGAACCGCCACACGACGATCACACTCGCCAGGCCCTCGACCGCGCTGCCGAGCGCCCAGCCGATCAGGGAGATGGAGCCGACGGCGAACCCTTGCCAGAGCCCGAGCGCGCCCTCCGCGCACATCCACGCCAGGCTGGCCCACGCGAGCCAACGTGCCCTGCGCGCAGCCCGTACCCACTCGGCATCGCGCTCCGGTCGCCGGGTGGCGGCCACGCCGGTCGCGCCGTCACCACAACCCCCGGCGCACGCGTCGCTCATAGCGCCAAGGATAAGTCCGCAGCCTCAGTTGAATTACGGCCGCGCATTCTGCCCGTCGAACGCTTTGCGGCAATCGCCCATATCTTGCGACGCGCGCGCTAGTGTGCTGCGTGAGCGATGCTGCGTTGTCCCAGGAAGGGCGTAGTCGAGTGACCTCGAGCGAGCTACAAGACGCTGAGCCGGCTTCCCAGACGGCA
Source organism: Mycobacterium sp. E2497 (assembly GCF_001668695.1). Taxonomy (NCBI): domain Bacteria; kingdom Bacillati; phylum Actinomycetota; class Actinomycetes; order Mycobacteriales; family Mycobacteriaceae; genus Mycobacterium; species Mycobacterium sp. E2497. The sequence goes on along the minus strand of NZ_LZKD01000143.1, from coordinate 23,871 downwards.
CCGGCGTCCACGCCGGCCGAAACGACTGCGGCGCACCGAGCAGAGGCGCGCAAGGGCCATAAGTTTCGCCGTCGCCGGCTTTTCCGGATCGGCCTTCAATCGAAGCTGATGCTGATGCTGCTGCTCTCCAGCATCCTGTCGATCGGGGTGATCGGGTTCATCGGGGCATCGTCCGGCCGCAACGCGCTGCGCCAGGTCGAATCCGAGCGGCTCATCGAACTGCGCGAGTCCCAGGCGCAGCAGGTGCGGTCGCTTTTCAAAGAGGTGACCAATTCGCTGATCGTCTACAGCGGCGGGTTCAGCATCGTCGAGGCGGCAACGGCGTTCACCGACGGGTTCGCGCAGCTGTCCAACGCGACCATCACGCCGGCCCAGCAGCTGGCTCTCGTCAACTACTACGACGAAAACATGATCAAGCCGATCAAGCGGATCACGGGTGAGGAACTCGATCGCAACGCGATCCTCCCGAGTTCCAACGCGCAGAAGTATCTTCAGGCTTATTACACGGCGCCGTATCCGTCGATCTCCGACGCGCGGAAGGTCCAGGATGCCGGCGACGGCAGCGCATGGTCGGCGGCCAGCGCCCGCTACGGCTTCTACATGCACGACATCGTCACCCGTTTCGAATACCCGGACGCGCTGCTGCTGGACATGCAGGGCAATGTCGTCTTCTCGGTGAACAAAGGCCCGGACCTGGGCACCAACATCCTCACCGGCCCCTACCGGGAATCCAATCTGCGCGACGCCTACCAGAAAGCCTTGCGCTCCAACGACATCAACTTCGTCTGGATCACCGACTTCCAGCCGTACCAGCCGCAGCTCGACACCCCGACGGCGTGGGCGGTGTCGCCGGTGGGGATGAACGGCAAATTCAACGGCGTCATGGCCCTGCCGCTGCCGATCTCGAAGATCAACAAGATCATGACCGCTGACAAACACTGGGAGGCCGTCGGCATGGGGCCGGCGACCGAGACGTACCTGGCCGGCCCCGACAACCTGATGCGTTCGGACTCAAGGCTTTTCCTGGAGGATCCAGCGGAATACAAACGCGAGGCGGTGGCGTCGGGCACCCCGGCCGACGTGGTGGAGCAAGCGATCCGGCTCGGCGGTACGACGCTGGTGCAGCCGGTCCCGACCGCGGGTCTTCGCGCCGCCCAACGCGGACAGACGGGGGTCATCAGCGCCACCGACTACCTGGGCAACCGGGAGTTGGAGGCCTACGCCCCGTTGACCGTGCCGAACTCCGATCTGCACTGGTCGATCCTGGCGACCCGGGACAACTCGGATGCCTTCGCGCGCCTGGGTAGGTTCAGTAGAACGGTCGTGCTGGCGGTATCGATCATGATCTTTGCCATCTGCGTGGCGTCGATGGTGCTTGCGCAGCTGATGTTGCGGCCGATCCGACGGCTGCAGGCGGGCACGCAGAAGATCAGCTCGGGCGACTACGCGGTCAACATCCCGGTAAAGACGCGCGACGAAATCGGCGACCTCACCGCGGCTTTCAACGAGATGAGCCGCAGCCTGGCGATCAAGGAGGAGTTGCTCAACGAACAACGCCGGGAGAACGACCGCCTGTTGCTGGCGCTGATGCCCGAGTCGGTGGTTCAGCGATATCGCGAGGGGCAGGAGACCATCGCGCTGGAACACCAGGGCGTGGCGGTGATCTTCGCCGAAATCGTCGGGCTCGACGAGGTTTCCGTCGATGTATCCGGCGACGAATTGGTGGGGATCGTCGACGAATTGTTCCGCCAGTTCGATTCGGCGGCCGAGTCTCTGGGCGTCGAGCGGATCCGCACCTTCCACAATGGCTATCTCGCCAGCTGTGGGGTGGTCACGCCGCGGCTGGACAGCATCCACCGCAGCGTCGACTTCGCCATCGAAATGCGCCACATCATCGATCGGTTCAATACCCAAGCCGGTCACCAGCTGCGCCTTCGGGTGGGCATCAGCACCGGTGACGTCATCAGCGGACTGGTCGGCCGCTCGGGGCTCGTCTACGACATGTGGGGCGCGGCGGTGAGCTTGGCTTACCGAATGCAAAGCGGCGCAAACCAATCGGGCATCTATGTGACCTCGCAGGTGTACGAGGCGATGCGGGACGTGCGGCATTTCACGCCGAACGGCACCATCTCGGTCGGCGGAGCCGAGCAGGCGATCTACCGGTTGTCGGAGCGGCCATGAACCTGTTCGACTCATCGTGGTTCTACTGGGCCATCGGGGTCGCGGTCGGGTTCCCGGTCGTTTTGATCCTGCTCACCGAGCTGCACCGCATGCTGGTCCGCCGAAACAGCCAGCTGGCCAGGCAGGTAAGCCTGCTGCGCAACTACCTGCTGCCGCTGGGTGCGCTGTTGCTGCTGCTCGTCAAGGCTTCGCAGGTGCCGGCCGGAGACGGCACGGTGCGGATCCTCACGACGGTGTTCGGCCTGCTGGTCCTGGTGCTGGTGCTGTCGGCCCTGAACGCCACGGTGTTCGAGGGCGCGCCCGACGACAGCTGGCGCAAACGACTGCCCACCATCTTCGTCGACGTCGCCCGCTTCGGGGTCATCGGCGTCGGCCTGGCGGTGATGCTGTCGATGATCTGGGGCGTCCGGATCGGCGGCTTGTTCACCGCGCTGGGCGTCACGTCGGTGGTCATCGGCCTGATGCTGCAGAACTCCGTCGGCCAGGTCGTGTCCGGCTTGTTCATGCTGTTCGAGCAGCCGTTCCGGATCGATGAGTGGCTGGACACCGGGACGGCGCGGGGGCGCGTCGTCGAAGTGAACTGGCGATCCGTACACATCGACACCGGCAGCGGGATCCGCATCATGCCCAACTCGATGCTGGCCAGCACCTCGTTCACTAATCTCAGTCGCCCGTCCCGCGCGTACGACTGTGCGATCACAACGAAATTCGCGGCCGGCGATGCGCCGGACAAGGTGTGCGCGATGTTGACGCGGGTGGCCGTGGCGCTACCGGCCCGCAGACCCGAAATCCCGCCCACCACCGTCGCCTTGGGCGGCGGGCAGTACCGCACGAGCATTCGGTTGTCGTCGCCCGCCGACGCCGAGGCCACCGAAGCGACGTTCCTGCGCTGGGTTTGGTACGCCGCGCGGCGGGCGCGGCTTCGGCTTGACGGCGCTGACGACAACTATTCGACCAAGCAACGGGTGGAAAAGGCGTTGCGCACGGTGGTGGCGCCGGCGTTGCGGCTGAGTCACGCCGATCAGCAATCACTGGTGCCGTATGCGAAGATCGTCCGCTTCGGCGCCGACGAAATCCTCGAGTCGGCCGGTGAGGTGTCCCGTGGGATGACCTTCCTGGTGGCCGGCCGGGTGCGCTTGACCGCGACAGCCGACGACGGATCGGTGGTACCGGTCACCACCCTGGACGAGAGATCGTTCCTCGGCCTGACCGCGCTCACCCGTCAACCCAACCTCGCCGGCGCGTACGCACTGGACGAGGTGACCGCGCTACAGATCGATCGCGAACACCTCGAGGATCTCGTGATGCGTAAGCCCTTGCTCCTGCAAGACCTGGGCCGACTGATCGACGAGCGGCAAGCCAAGGTGCGACAGGCAACTCGGCATGAGCGAACCGGGCCCGCCCGTATCGAGGCGCCGACGTCGGCGAAACCCCTCCGCTGACCTCCGGCGAGCGGGCATGTCGATCGCCGGCGCGTTACGCGCGGGGCGGATGCCGTAATACCCGGGCCGCCTCACCCGACCGGTGAAGGCCCGCTACCCTGGTTCAATGAGTCTGCAAGCACCATCGCTGCCTGACTTGCGCCGAGAAGTCCACAACGCCGCTCGCCGCGCCCGGGTCGCCTCCCGCGTGCTGGCGCTGCTGCCGACCGTCGCCAAGGACCAGGCGCTGCGGTCCGCGGCCGACGCGATAGCGGCCCACACCGACTTGATCCTGTCTGCCAACGCCGAAGATCTCAGCGCCGCCGAAGCCGTCGGCACACCGACGGCGATGCTCGACCGGTTGGCGCTGGATGCCACACGTGTCGAAGGAATCGCCGCCGGCCTGCGCCAGGTCGCCGGGCTGCCCGACCCGGTCGGGGAGGTGTTGCGCGGCTACACCCTGCCCAACGGCTTGCATCTGCGGCAGCAGCGCGTGCCGCTCGGCGTCGTCGGCATGATCTACGAAGGCCGGCCCAACGTCACCGTCGACGCCTTCGGTCTGGCGCTCAAGTCGGGCAACGCCGTGTTGTTGCGCGGAAGCTCGTCGGCGGCGCGATCCAACCAGGCTCTGGTGCAGGTGCTGCGGGCTTCGCTGGTCAGCGAGGACCTGCCCGCCGATGCCGTGCAACTGCTTTCGGCCGCCGACCGCGCCACGGTGACGCACCTGATCCAGGCCCGCGGCCTGGTCGACGTGGTGATTCCGCGCGGCGGTGCGAGCCTGATCAACGCGGTCGTCCGTGACGCCCAGGTGCCCACCATCGAGACCGGCGTCGGGAACTGCCACGTCTACGTGCACGAAGGGGCCGACCTCGATGTCGCGGAACGCATCCTGCTGAACTCCAAGACCCGCCGGCCCAGTGTCTGCAACGCCGCCGAGACGCTGTTGGTCGACGCGGCGATCGCCAAGAAGGCCCTGCCGCGGTTGGTGTCCGCTCTCGAAGATGCCGGTGTGACCGTGCACGGAGGGTTCTCGGCGGACGCGTCGGAGGACGACCTGCGCCGCGAATACCTGTCGATGGACATCGCGGTCGCGGTGGTCGACGGCATCGACGCCGCGATCGCGCACATCAACGAGTACGGCACGGGCCACACGGAGGCCATCGTCACCAGCAATATGGCTGCGGCGCAACGGTTTAGTGACGGTGTCGACGCCGCAGCAGTGATGATAAACGCGTCGACGGCGTTCACCGACGGTGAGCAGTTCGGCTTCGGTGCCGAAATCGGCATCTCCACCCAGAAACTGCATGCCCGCGGTCCGATGGGGTTGCCGGAGCTGACCTCGACCAAATGGATTGCCTGGGGCGACGGACACGTCCGTCCCGCCTGACATCAGCGACGAAAAATGCTTGAGGAGAACTGAGATAGTGAGCGTGCCCGCCCGGCCCAAGCCATTGTTCGCCGACATCGATGACGTCTCGCGACGGTTGGCCGAGACCGGTTACCTGCCCGACACCGCCACCGCGACCGCGGTGTTCCTTGCCGACCGGCTGGGCAAGCCGCTACTGGTGGAGGGCCCCGCGGGCGTCGGCAAGACCGAACTGGCCCGCGCCGTCGCCGAGGCGACCGGCTCGGGACTGGTCCGCCTGCAGTGCTACGAAGGGGTGGACGAGGCCCGCGCGCTTTATGAGTGGAACCACGCCAAGCAGATCCTGCGCATTCAGGCGGGCTCGGGGGACTGGGATCAAACCAAAGACGATGTGTTCAGCGAGGAATTCCTGCTGCAACGTCCGCTGCTGACCGCTATCCGGCACACCGAGCCCACGGTGCTGCTGATCGACGAAACCGACAAGGCCGACATCGAGATCGAGGGACTGCTGCTCGAGGTGCTGTCCGACTTCGCCGTGACCGTACCGGAATTGGGCACGATCACCGCGGAGCGGACACCCTTCGTGGTGCTGACCTCCAACGCCACCCGGGAACTGTCCGAGGCCCTCAAGCGTCGATGCCTGTTCTTGCACATCGACTTTCCCAGTCCCGAGCTGGAACGCCGCATCCTGTTGTCGCGGGTGCCCGAGTTGCCCCAGCATCTCGCCGAAGAACTGGTGCGCATCATCGGCGTGCTGCGCGGCATGCAGCTCAAGAAGGTGCCGTCCATCGCCGAGACCATCGACTGGGGCCGCACGCTGCTCGCGCTCGGCCTCGACACCATCGACGACTCCGTCGTCGCCGCCACCTTGGGTGTGGTCCTCAAGCATCAATCCGACCAGCAGCGCGCAAGCGGCGAGCTCCGGTTGAACTAGGAACCCACCGATGGCCCCTCGTCGCATCCGGCCGACCCGGCCACTGGCCCCGCACGGACTGCCTGGTCACCTGGTTGGTTTCGTGGAAGCGCTTCGCGGAGTGGGTATTTCGGTAGGGCCATCCGAGACGGTGGATGCCGGCCGGGTGATGGCCACCCTGGGTCTGGGTGACCGCGAGGTGCTGCGCGAGGGCGTCGCGTGCGCCGTGCTGCGCAGTCCGGAACACCGCGAGACCTACGACGCCATGTTCGACCTGTGGTTCCCGGCCGCGTTGGGCACACGCGCGGTGGTCACCGACGAAGACGCCGACGGGGCGCAGGATGACTCGTTGCCGCCCGACGACGTCGAGGCGATGCGCCAGATGCTGCTGGACCTGCTCACCGAGAATCCCGACCTCGCGGAAATGGACGAGCGGCTGGTGGCGATGATCGCGCGCATCGTGGAGGCCTACGGCAAATACAGTTCCAGCCGCGGCCCGTCGTTCTCGTCATACCAGGCGCTCAAGGCGATGGCGCTGGACGAACTGGAGGGCAAGCTGCTGGCGGGGCTCCTCGCGCCCTACGGTGACGAGCCCACTCCCACCCAGGAGCAGATCGCCAAAGCGCTTGCCGCGCAGCGGATCACCCAGTTACGCAAGATGGTCGACGCCGAGACCAAACGGCGCACCGCCGAACAACTCGGGCGTGACCACGTCCAGATGTACGGCATCCCACAGCTTTCCGAGAACGTCGAGTTCCTGCGCGCTTCCGGAGACCAGCTGCGCCAGATGCAGCGGGTGGTGGCCCCACTGGCCCGGACCCTGGCCACCCGGCTGGCGGCGCGGCGACGACGCAGCCGCGCCGGGGTTATCGACCTGCGTAAGACGCTGCGCAAGTCGATGTCCACCGGCGGCGTGCCGATCGACGTGGTGCTGGCCAAACCGCGCCCGGCGCGCCCGGAACTGGTGGTGCTGTGCGACGTGTCCGGTTCGGTCGCCGGGTTCAGCCATTTCACCCTGTTGTTGGTGCACGCTCTGCGTCAACAGTTCTCGCGGGTCAGGGTGTTCGCATTCATCGACACCACCGACGAGGTGACACACATGTTCGGCCCGGAGGCCGATCTGGCCGTGGCGATCCAGCGCATCACCCGGGAGGCCGGGGTGTACAGCCGCGACGGGCATTCCGACTACGGCAACGCCTTCGCGTCGTTCGTGCAGGCGTTCCCCAACGTGCTGTCGCCGCGCAGCTCGCTGCTGGTGCTCGGGGACGGCCGCACCAACTACCGCAATCCCGAGACCGGGTTGCTGGCCCATATGGTCACCGCGAGCCGGCACGCCCACTGGCTGAACCCCGAGCCCAGGCATCTGTGGGGCAGCGGCGACTCGGCGGTGCCGCGCTACCAGGAGATCATCACGATGCACGAATGCCGGTCGGCCAAGCAGCTCGCCGCGGTGATCGACCAGCTGCTGCCGGTGTGAATTCTGCCCAGCGTGCGTGTTCCCCCGCAAGCGGGAGGTGCCCCCAGTACGGCGACACGCCGCGCTAGCCGTACAAACGCGCACGCTCGCGGGCGGCGGCTGGGAAATCAGGCGCCGTCGCCGGCTCAAGTAAGCTGGCAAATCGTGCAAAAGCAGCTGCGCAGGCTGGGCGTGATGGGCGGGACGTTCGATCCCATCCATTACGGGCACCTGGTTGCCGCCAGCGAGGTCGCCGACCTGTTCGACCTCGACGAAGTGGTGTTCGTGCCGAGCGGTCAGCCCTGGCAGAAGGACCGGCACGTCTCCGCCGCGGAGGACCGGTACCTGATGACGGTGATCGCCACCGCGTCCAACCCGCGTTTCTCGGTGAGCCGCGTCGACATCGACCGCGCCGGACCCACCTACACCAAGGACACCCTGCGGGATCTGCACGCCCTCAACCCCGATGCGCAGCTGTACTTCATCACCGGCGCCGACGCGCTCGCCTCCATCCTGTCCTGGCAGGGCTGGCAGGAGATGTTCGACCTGGCGCGGTTCGTCGGCGTCAGCCGGCCCGGATACGAGCTGCGGCGCGAACACATCACCGGCGTCCTGGGCGAGCTGGACGACGACGTGCTCACGCTTGTCGAGATCCCGGCGCTGGCCATCTCGTCGACCGATTGCCGTCTGCGCGCCGAGCAGCGTCGACCCCTGTGGTACCTGATGCCCGACGGTGTCGTGCAGTACGTCTCCAAGCGCCGGCTGTATCGCGGCGGCGGACAACCGAAGGACACCGTGAGCCGCTCAAGCCTGCCCGCCGGGAACAACACGTGACTGCCACCCAGGAGGCCATCGACATGGCGACCGTCGCCGCCGGCGCGGCCGCCTCGAAGCTGGCCGACGACGTGGTGGTGATCGACGTGTCGGGCCAGCTGGTCATCACGGACTGCTTCGTCATCGCGTCGGCGTCCAACGAGCGGCAGGTCAACGCCATCGTCGACGAGGTGGAGGAGAAGATGCGCCGGGCCGGCTACAAGCCGGCGCGCCGGGAGGGCACCCGAGAGGGCCGCTGGACGCTGCTGGACTACCGCGACATCGTCGTGCACATCCAGCACCAGGACGACCGCGACTTCTATGCCCTGGACCGGTTGTGGGGCGACTGCCCGGTGGTGCCGGTGGACCTCGCCGAGGTCCCGGAAGACCAGGCGGGAACGCAATGACGATTCGTCGCCTGATCATGTTGCGGCACGGACAGACTGAGTTCAACGCCGGTAGCCGGATGCAGGGTCAGCTGGATTCCCAACTCAGCGAACTGGGGCGGGCACAAGCGATCGCCGCCGCCGAGGTGCTGGGCAAGCTGCAGCCGTTGCTGATCGTCTCGTCCGATCTGCATCGCGCCTACGACACGGCGATCCGGCTGGGGGAGCGGACCGGGCTGTCCATCCGCGTGGACCCGCGGTTGCGCGAAACGCATCTCGGCGACTGGCAGGGGTTGACGCACACCGAGGTCGACGCGCTGGCCCCCGGCGCCCGCCTGGCCTGGCGCGAAGACGCCACCTGGGCGCCCCATGGCGGCGAGAGCCGGGTCGACGTCGCCGCCCGCAGCGTGCCGTTGGTGGCCGAACTGGTGTCCGGCGAGCCGGAGTGGGGCGGCCCCCAGCATGCCGACCGCCCGGTGGTGCTGGTGGCCCACGGCGGCCTGATCGCCGCGTTGTCGGCCGCGCTGCTGGAGCTTCCGGTGGCCAACTGGCCGGTATTGGGTGGCATGGGCAATGCCAGCTGGGTGCAGCTTTCGGGCCATTCCGACGATGACGCAGGCGTGGACGCCATCCGCTGGCGTCTGGACGTCTGGAACGCTTCGGCGCAGGTGTCCAACGATGTCCTCTGAGGCCCGGCCCACCCTGCTGATATTCGCCGACTCGCTGGCCTATTACGGGCCCACCGGCGGCCTGCCCGCTGACGATCCGCGGATCTGGCCCAACATCGTTGCTGCCCAACTGGATTGGGATGTCGAGCTCATCGGCCGCATCGGCTGGACCTGCCGCGACATCTGGTGGGCCGCGACCCAGGACCCGCGTGCCTGGGCGGCCCTGCCCAGGGCGGGCGCGGTCATCTTCGCCACCGGCGGTATGGATTCGCTGCCGTCGGTGCTGCCGACGGCGCTGCGCGAACTGATCCGCTACGTGCGGCCGCCACGGCTGCGCCGCTGGGTCCGCGACGGCTATGGCTGGCTGCAGCCCAGGCTGTCACCGGTGGCCCGGTCGGCGTTGCCTGCGCACCTGAGCGCCGACTACCTCGAACAGACCCGCAACGCGATCGATTTCAACCGCCCCGGTATCCCGATCGTGGCGTCACTGCCGTCGGTGCACATTGCCGACACCTACGGCAGGGCCCACCACGGCCGTCCCGCCACCGCGGCGGCCATCACCGAGTGGGCGCAAAGCCGCGATGTCCCGCTGGTGGACCTCAAAGCGGCTGTCGCCGAGCACATCATGAGTGGACGAGGAAATCCCGACGGCATTCACTGGAATTTCGAAGCACACCAGGCGGTTGCCGAGCTGATGCTGAAGGCCCTGGCCGAGGCGGGGGTACCGAACGAGAAACAACGCGGCTGAACAATGCCTGTCGTAGTGGTGACCGACGCGTCGGCGCGCTTGCCGGCGGACCTGCTGGACAAGTGGGCGATTCGCGTTGTGCCGCTGCACATTCTGCTCGACGGTGTCGATCTGCGTGACGGCGTGGACGAGATCCCCGAGGACGTCTACAAGCGCCACGCCACCACCGCGGCGGCCACGCCGGCCGAACTCGCCGACGCCTACCAGCAGGCGCTGGCCGACAGCGGCGGTGACGGCGTGGTGGCGGTGCACCTCTCGTCCGCGCTGTCGGGAACCTGTGGCGCCGCCCAACGGACCGCCGCGGACCTGGACCCCCACGTGCGCGTCGTCGACTCCAGGTCGACCGCGATGGGCACCGGCTTCGTCGCGTTGGCCGCCGCGCGGGCCGCGGCCGCGGGAGGCGACCTCGACGCCGTCGCCGACGCGGCGGATCTGGCTGTGCGGCACAGCCATGCGTTCATGGTGGTGCACCGGCTGGACAACCTCCGACGCAGCGGACGGATCGGCGGGGCCAAGGCGTGGCTGGGTACCGCGCTGGCGCTCAAGCCGCTGCTACGCATCGACGACGGCAAACTCGTTCTCGCGCAACGCGTTCGTACCGTCACCCACGCGACCGAGGCGATGATCGACCGGGTCTGCGAGGTGGCGGGCGACAGTCCCGCCGCCCTGGCGGTCCATCACGTCGCCAATCCGGACGGCGCCAAGGAGGTGGCCGCGACGCTGGCGCGGCGGTTACCGGCGTGTGAGCCGGCGATTATCACCCCGTTGGGGCCGGTGCTGGCGCTGCACGACGGCGCGGGCGCCGTCGCCGTCGTCGTGCAGCTGCCGACGCCTTAGACGGAGGCTGCCGCCACCGACCGCCGCGCGTTGTCGCCCCGTGGATGCACCACTTGCGGCCACCAGAACCAACGGCCCAGCAGCGTCGCGATCGACGGCATCAGCAACGTGCGCACGACCAGCGTGTCGAGCAGCAGACCGATGCACACCGTCGAACCGAACTGCCCCAGCACCCGCAAGTCGCTGCCCAACATGGCCGCCATGGTGAACGCGAACACCAGACCCGCCGCCGTCACCACCCCGCCGGTACCCGCCATCGACCGGATGATTCCCGTCTTGAGGCCGGCATGGATCTCTTCTTTGAACCGGGAGACCAGCAACAGGTTGTAGTCGGATCCGACGGCCAGCAGGATGATCACGGACAGCGCCATCACGATCCAGTGGATCCTGATGCCGAACAGGTCCTGCCAAATCAGCACGGACAGGCCGAACGACGCGGCGATCGAGCTGGCCGCGGTGCCGACGATCACCAGCGCGGCCACCACGCTCCGGGTAAGCAGCAGCATGATCATGAAGATCAGCGTCAGGGCGGACACCACGGCGATCATCAGGTCGTACTTCTCGCCGTCGGCCATGTCCTTGAACGTCGCGGCGGTTCCGCCCAGGTAGACCCGGGCGTCGGACAGCGACGATTGCTTGAGACCCTCCTGCGCGGCGGTGCGTTCGGCGTCGACTTGCGCAATGCCCTCAGGCGACATCGGATCGCCCTGATGCGTGATGAAGAACCGCGCCGATTTACCGTCCGGCGACAAGAACATCCGAAGGCCGGTCTGGAAGTCCGGGTTGTCGAAGGCCTCGGGCGGCAGGTAGAAGAAGTCGTCGTTCTTCGATGCGTCGAAGCTTTGCCCCATCACGATCGAGGTGTTGCTCATCGCCTCCATCTGGTCGATCATCGCCTTGAACGTCTGATACAGGGTGAGCGTGATGCCCCTGGTGGTCTTCAGCGTGGTGATCAGCGTGGGGAACAGCGCATTCAGGTCATGGGTGGCCTTGGCGGTGTGCGCGATATCGGCTGTCAGATAGTGGAATTGCTCGGCGAGCTGGTCGAACCCGTCGAACGTGTCGAACAGGGACCGCAACCCGATGCACACGGGGATGTCGTAGCAGTGCCGTTCCCAGTAGAAGATGCTGCGTATCGGCCGGAAGGTGTCGTCGAAATCCGCGATGTGGTCACGCAGGGTATCGGTGATCTGCGACGTCACCGCGGTGGTCTTCGCGCTGTCGTCGGCGGCGTTGGCCAGGTCCAGCGACACCTCGTATTGGCGTTGCGTGGTATCGATCTGGGTCTGCAGGTCGTCGGCCATCCGGAGGATGTCGGCGATGCGGTCCTTGAGGAAGCTCATGTTCTGCATCGTCGTCTGGCTCTGGACGCTGTTCTGAAACGGTATCGAGCTGTGCTGGATCGGGATGCCCAGCGGCCGGGTGATGTCCTGGACCATGGCGATGCCCAGCGTGCGCATCTCGTTCTTGGCCACCCGGTCCAGCACCAGCATGTCGGCCGGGTTTCGCATGTCATGGTCGGATTCGACCATCAACAGGTCGGGGTTCATCCGCGCCTCGGAGAAATGCCGGTTCGCGGCCTCTTGTCCTTGATTGGATGGGGCTGACAAAGGTAGGTAATGGCGGTCGTTGTAGCTCGTGTGGAAGCTCGGCAGGGCGATCATGCCGACCAGCACGACGGCGGCGCTCACTGCCAAAACCGGTGCCGGCCAACGTACTACGGCGGTACCCACCCGGCGCCACAGTCGGCCACGCTTGGCCTGCCTCTCGAAGAAGTGGAAGCGGCTGCCCACGAAGACCACCGCGGGCCCCAGCGTGACGCCGGCCAGCACCACCACGATCATGCCGATCGCCACGGGCGCCCCCATGGTGTTGAACCACGGTAGCCGCGAAAAACTGAGGCAATACGTCGCGCCGGCAATCGTCAGGCCCGACCCCAAGACAACCGGGGCGACGCCCTTGAATGTGGTGTAATACGCGGTTTCTCGGTCCTCGCCCGCGGCCAACGCCTCCTGATAGCGGCCGATCAGGAAGATGCCGTAGTCCGTCCCCGCCGCGATCGCCAACATGGTGAGGATGTTGGCGGCGAAGGTGGTGAGCCCGAATGCGTTGTGGTACGCGAGAACCGCGACAACACCCCGGGAACACGCCAGCGCGACGAAGGTCATGAACAGCTGCACCAGCGTGGTGACGATGGACCGGTAGACCAGCAGCAACATGATCGCGATGGCGCCCAGGGTGAACAGCGTGATCTTGGCCAGGCTGGCGTTACCGATGATGTGCATGTCGTCGGACAGCGCGGCAGGCCCCGTGACGTAGGCCTTCACGCCCGGTGGCGCCTTGTTCTCCTCGATCACCTTGCGGACGGAATCCACGGACTCGTTGGCCAGCGTCGTGCCCTGGTTACCCGCGAGGTTCACCTGCACATAGGCGCTCTTGGCGTCGGCGCTCTGCGCGCCCGCGGCCGTCAGCCGGTCGCCCCAGAAGTCCTGAATGTGCTGAATGTGCTTGGGATCCTGGCGGAGTTGCCGAATCAGCTTGTCGTAGTACTGGTGCGCGTCGGGGCCGAGCGGTTGCTGGCCCTCCAACACGATCATCACCGTGCTGTTGGAGTCGAATTCGTGGAAATTGTGGCCCAGGCGCATCATCGCCTTCATCGACGGCGCGTCCAGCGGTGTCATCGGCGCCGAGTGGGCCTCACCCACCTTTTCCAGTGTCGGAACGATGACATTCACCAGGACTGTCACGAACAGCCAAACCAAAATGATTGGCACCGCAAAGATGCGGATCGCGTGCGGCAGGTACGGGCGGTGGCCCCGCTCGGCCTTGGACAGGCCCTTGATGTTGATCGGGCCGGTGTCGGCCGCGCTCACGTCACGTTGGGTCTCGTTGCTCGCGTTGGTCATGCGGACTTCACCAGGCAGAAGGTCTGCGCGTTGTGGCCGTCGGAACTGCGCTGTTCGCGCACGACGCCGTCCACGGTGATCTTGCAGCTGATCTCACCGCTGTCGCTTTGCGCCATGATGTTTGCGCTGACCGACGGCAAGGTCGTCGAGATGGTGGCCGACCACGGCAGCGGCGCCGCGTTCACCTGATGGGTGTTGGCGTTCTCGTCCCAGTAGTTGATGTTGGCGGTGGCCCCGGGCGGCCCGGTGATGTCGTAGACGACGACCTTCGGGTTGAACTGCACGATTTCGATCCCCTTGCCGGCGTTCGCGTTGAGGTCCTGAGAGCCGAAAATCTTGTGGAGCCGCGACACGATCAATGCCGAAACGGCCAGGACTACCACCAAAACCAGCGGTATCCACGCCCGTTTGAGCACACGGGTCACGGTGGGAGTACGTGGACCCGAGTCTGGACTAGCCACCACCTGACCGCCTTCCGCTTGCCCGCCGTCCGGGCATTGCCGCAAAGCTCACCTACGTCGCCGACGACACCGCTGTCTTTTCGACTATTTGCTCAGCTAAGCACTCTAAACCTTAGTGCACGCAAGCGTTCCTCCGGGGGCCTTCGGTGTGGTGAACGGCATATGGTGCGGCCTAACGGGCCACCCGGCCGGTCACCGGCGGCAGATCGGCGAGTGTCACGATCCCCGGCTCGGCGGCGACGACGGCCGGGACCGCGTTGGTCACCGGCATCGCGGTGTAGATCATCCCCAGCCCCATGAACCCCGGCTCGGTCCAGTCCTTCGGCGGCAGGCAATGCAGGACGGTGCGCATGTTGGGCAACCCGAACACCTGGATGACGTGGCCGTGCTCCAGCGGTTTGGGCGGCACCACGTGATTGCCCATGGTCCAGTTGAAGCCCACGCTGACCACGTTGCGGTCGCCCTCCCAGCCGCGGTGGTAGCCATAGACGCCGCCCACCGTTCCCGCGGGGATCCGCATGAACCCCAGATCGGAATCGTCGGTGGCGGCGGTGAACGTCACGTCGAAGGTCATCCGGTCCAGCTTCGCCCCGATCGCGTCGGCCATCATGGCGGCGGATTCGGCGAAGACCTCGCTTTCGCGCCGCACGCTTTCGGCCAGCCCCGGCGTCTCGGGATCCTGCGAAAACCCCATCGCCGTCTGGGTTTCCGCCGATTCGTAGGTCGAGCAGTCCACCGACTCGGTGATGCGAATCTCGTCGACGCGTTCGCAGGCGCCGGACAGCACCATGCCGACCATGTTCGTCATGCCGGGGTGCGCGCCGCTGCCGAAGATCGTCGAACCGCCCCGTTTGCAGGCGTCGACGATGCGTTCGCGGTCCTCCGGCGTCTGCTTGCCGCCGGTGATCCAGGCCGCGCTGGAGCAGACGTTGACGCCGGCCTCGAGTAACCGCACCAATTCATCGACGCCTGCCCACAACGGGTTGTAGCAACACGCGTCGGCACCCAGGGCGAGGAGCGCATCGATGTCGTTCGTCGCCCGCACTCCCGTCGGTTCGGGCCAGCCGGCCAGTTCGGCGGCATCCACGCCCACCTTGTCCGCCCCGTGCGCATACACCCCGACCAGCTCCATGTCCGGCCTGCCGATGATGGCGTGCAGCGAACGGCGCCCGATGTTTCCGGTCGTCCATTGGATTACCCGCAGCGGACGGTCGGCCGGAAACCTGCTCATCGCGTCTCCTTTGACGTGGCGAATTTGAGCCATTATCACCGACGGGCCGGCGCGTCTCGGGGCCCGGCTATCCGGTCAACGGTTGCCCTGGCCGAACGCGGCCATGGAGCTGGACAACAGCTGGGAAAACGGGTCTGCACCGCCGCCGAAGGTGGCCTGACTGGCCGGTGCGATCACGGCCGCGGGGTCGAAGCCGCGCACCGGATCCACTTGGACGGGTGCGGTCAGCGGGTCGTCGTTTCGCGAATATCCCGCGTTCACCATGGGCGTCAGCTCGGCGTCGAGCTGGTTCAGCTCGTCTTCCGGCACCCCGAGGTAGCCCAGCGGTATCACCAGCGGGAGGTGTTTTTCGGGAATCAGGTACGTCGTTGTCGTCGCGCCCCGGGAGTTGACGGTGGTTCTGATGTTCTGCGGCGGCACCATGCTCGGGTCGGTGAACGCGACCGCGGTATGCCCGGTCGCCTCGCCCACCAGGGTGTTGGCGAGGGCCAGCAGGTTGTCCGGCCGGTCGGGGAAGTCGGCGATCATGTCGTAGGCCGCGACGAACGCCTTGGTGTCGTACTGGCTCTCCACCGGGGGCGGTATGCGGTAGTCCATTGCGGGAACGACGGCGCCGACCGGAAAAACGGAGGTCAGGAAACTCTGGCCGAAGGCGTGATGCCCGACCGGATTGCCAAAGGTGCTGAAGACCAATTGATTTGGTGGGGGAGCGGCCGGATCGTTCGCCAGCCGGGCCTGCTCGGCGTCAACCACGAGCGAACCCTCGGAAAGGCCGATCGCGGCGCCGGGGCCACCCCGGCGGATGGCCGCGTCCAGGTTGTCCTCCCCGACGGCCACCGACTCGCCGATGCTGGGTCCGTCGACGCCCAGGCCCGGGAAGGCTTCATCCAGCCGGCCTATCCCCGGAAAGAGCCGCTCCAACACGTGGCCCTGCACCTGCCCGGCGGGGTAGTTGACGATCTCGCGCCTGAGCCCGGGGAACCATCCGGCCCCCAGGCGCCGGCCGTACTCGTCGTAAGGGATGCCCGGGACGTGGGCGCCTCCGAGGGCGTACGCCGTTCCGCCGGCTGGCGTCCCGTCGCCCGGCGCGTCGTCGGCCGTGGCGATTCCGACGCCGAAACATCCTGTGGCGCCGAGGGTTACCAGGGCGGTAACTCCTGCGAGTAGTTTCTGCATCACCACTTCCCGGCCACTTCCCCGCCTGCTCGACTCCGCCTCGTAGTGTCGCATACCGCGCCGGCTGACCGGGTGCCTACGGCGCATTCCCGGCCGGTGAGGCCACGGACGGCCGCCACGGTCCCGGTCGGGACGGCCACCAGCTCGCCCGCCCGACCAGCGTAGCCAGGGCGGGCACCGTGATGGTGCGCACCACGAAGGTGTCGAGCAGGATTCCGATCCCGATCACCACACCGCCTTGGACAACGGTGCTGATGCTGGAGAACACGAGCCCCCACATCGAGGCGGCGAAGATCAAACCCGCCGCGGTGATCACCCCGCCGGTCGAACCCAGCGTGCGGATGATGCCGTATCGCATGCTGTGCGGGGACTCGTCACGCATTCGCGAGATGAGCAGCATGTTGTAGTCCGCCCCGACCGCGACCAGGACCACGAAGGCCAAGGGCGGCACGCTCCAATGCAATTGCTGGCCGAGGGCGAATTGAAACGTCAGGACGCCGATGCCGACCGCGGACAAATACGAGACCACGACGGAAGCCACCAGATACAGCGGTGCGATGACCGCTCGCAGCAGGGCCATCAGGGTCAACAGCACGACGACGATGGTGACCGCGACGATGAATCTGATGTCGTGCTGGTAGAAGTCCCGCGTGTCCCGCAGCGTGACGGGGTAGCCCGCCATCGATATGGAGGCGTCCGCCAACGCGGTGTTCGGTTGGGCCCCGCGAGCGGTGTCGGCGATCGCGTTGACCTGATCCATCGCCTCGGAGCTGAACGGATTCAATTTCGTTTGAACCAGGTAACGCACCGAGTGCCCGTCGGGCGAGACGAACGCTTTCGCGGCCTTCTTGAACTCCTCCATGTGCAGGAGCTGCGCCGGGACGTTGAACCCTGCCATCGACGGTTCGGCCGCGTCGTGTTTCAGCGTCAGGAGGAACGCCGACGCCTCGCCGAGCCCCGCCCCCATCTGTTTGATCTGGTCGACCAGCTGGTCCACCCCGTCGGCGACTTGCCGGCTCCCGCCCGCGAACTCCTCGGCGCCTTGTTGCAGGTGGTTCAGGTCGGCCTGCAGGCCCCCGGGTTGGTCCAGCCCCATGGCATGCAGCGCCTTGACGAAGCTGGCCAGCGCACCACGCAGATGATCGACCGAGGCGTTGAGCGTCTGCCGGTCCTGAAACGCCTGCAGTTGTCCGGCCAGATCGTTGATCTGGTCGAGGCTTCCGTCGCCGCGCGCGTTGACCACGCGCTCGAAATTGGCGCGGGTGGCGCTGCAGGACGGGTCGGCATCGCAGACCTGGTTGCCCTCCAGCGCGGTCAGCACCGGGGCCACCCACGCGAACAGATCCTTGATCGCCGCGAAGTTCACGCCGATGGTATGGCCGAGCGAGTTGATGCTGCTGACCAGCTTGGCCGCCAAGACGACTTCTCTGACCAACTTGTCACCGCCGTACTGGCTCCTGATCGACGTGAAGGCGTCGGTCAGGCCCCGCATCCCGGCCACCATCTGGTTGACTTGCCCGCGCACATCGCCGAGGTTGTCGGCCAGCGTGTTCGCCCCGGCGGCCAGTCGGTTCAGGTCGTCGGTGTGGTCGCTGATCAGGGTGGAGCCGGCGCCCAGGCGAGCGCCGATCGCGCCCGCCTGATACGTCGCCCGGAACTGTTCCGGCACGGCTCCCGCGGGCCGGGTCACGCCGCTGACCGCAGCGATGTTGGGCAGTTGGCTGACTCGAGTGGCCATCTGCTCCAGATCGGCCAGGGCCCGGGGTGTGCGCAGGTCGTGCGGTGACTGGACGAGGATGTATTCGGGAATGGACTGGTTGACCGGGAAATGGCGATCCAGCGCGGCATACCCGATCGAGCTCGGGGCCGAGGCGCTCAGCGCCTTGCGGTCGTCGTAGTTGAAGCGCACCAAGCCCGCACAGCCGGCGAGAATGATCAGCACCAGCACGCTGGCGACCAGATGACTCCTCGGCCGGCGCACGATGCGTATCCCCGACCGTCGCCAAAACCGGGCGGTCAGTTCGCGCGACGGTTTGACCCATCCGCGCGGCCCGGCCAGCACGAGAATGGCGGGCAGCAAGGTCATCGCTGCGAGGAATGCGACACCGATCCCGATGGCCGAGGACACCCCTACCGTGGAGAACACGCCCATCCGGGCGAAACTCATTCCGAGGAAGGTGATCCCCACCGTCGCCGCGGACGCGGCGATCACTTTGCCGATCGAGAGCAAAGCCCGCCGTACCGCTTCCTCGTAGCCGGCGCCGAGCCGCAAGTAGTCGTGATAGCGGCTGATCAGGAAGACCGCGTAATCGGTTCCCGCGCCGGCGACCATCGCGCTCAAGAAGACGATGGACTGATTCGACACCCCTAACCCGCTGGCTTGCGAGATGCCGGCCACGACGGCCTGCGCGATCACCATCGACGCCCCGATCGCGATGAGCGGTAGCAGCATGGTGATCGGGTTGCGGTACACCACGAGCAGGACGACGAGCACCAGCGCGGCGATCGCGAGTTCGATCGGAGTGCGGTCCCGCTCGCCGGCGACGGTGAGGTCGCTGACGGTGGCCGCGGGTCCGGCGAGGTTCGCTGCTAGCGGAGTCCCGGCGACGCTGTGCCGGACGATGTCGGCAACGCGGGTGTAGGCGGCGTAGGCCTTCGGCGTGCCCAATTCGCCGGCGATGCCGACCGGCAGCACCCAGGATTTGTGGTCTTTACTGGTCAACACCGCGCGCAGCGACGGCGTGCTGACGAAATCCTGCAACATCAGCACGTCACGCGCGTCCTCGTGCAGCGCGGTCACCACTTTGTGGTAGGCGGCTTCGTCGGGTGGTCCCAGCCCCTTCTCATCGGTGAGGACCACCAATAGGAGGTCTTCGGCGCCCGATTCGTGAAACGCCTCGGTCATCTTGCGGGCGGCGACGCTCGACGGGGCGCCGCTGGGCAGAATCGCGAGCGGATGCTGCTGCGCCATCTCGTTCAGGGTCGGAAACGTCAGCGGCAGGGCGACCGCGACCACCACCCACAGCCCGATCACCACCCCGGGCCACCGCATCACGAAATCGGCTAGCCGTCGCACATCGAACCCCCGGCCCGCCGGAGATGGCTCATCCGAAGAAAGGCAGCAGCCATCGTCGGCACTCCTTGCTATGCAACGCGCCCCCAGTGCCCGGTATCGGCGACCCGCATACATACGGACTTCATCGCTGCGACGTACCGGGAAACTGATTTCTGGGCAACTGCGTTGGCGGGGTACATGATCGCCATCGCGGTGCCCTCTTCGTACCGGAAGATATAGATCGTCAGTTGATACGAATATCTTCCGTCGGAATAGATTCCGATGCTATTTGCGTAGCCCATCTCGGCCGCCGCCAGCACGGCGTTCATCGGGGCGGCGTCGGCGTGCAGGAAATTGGTCACCGGGAAGTTCGGGCGAGGCCTGCTCAGCCACGGCGCCAATTCCAGCACGCGGTAATACGGCACCTTGGCCATGTCCAGGCTTGAATCGAAAGACGTCTGCGCCGCCCACGCCGCGTCAGTGAATGACACCGCTGCTATCGGGATGGTGATCGGAACCAATCCGGTAAACCAGCCCTGGGTCATGAAGTTGTCCGACGTCCTGCGGGTGTCCCTGGGGGTGAGCCCGTAATACGTTGTTGCGCCGGTAAATTCGTGTTCTACCTGGGCGAGGCAGGCGAACAACCCGCCGACGAAGCGGGCGCCTGCCGCCGAGCAGGCCGATTCGAATCTCGCTGTCTGCGCCGCGTCCATCAATGTGTCCGTGATCATGTCACTCTTGGTCGGCTCCAATGGGTTGCCCAATGGCAGCGGGAATTCCGGCAGGCTTCCGTTGTTGTTCTCCGCGAATTCGATCCACGCGCGTACCTGAGGCGAGTCCGCCGTCAAAGCCGACGTGTACCGGCGCTCTTCGACACAGAAATCGTCAAAGCTCCCGGCTGCGGGCAGCGCGAGGGGTCCGGCGCCGCTTGTCAACGCCGAATACCTCGCATGGGACTCCACCATCGTGATACCGATCAGCGCGGCATCACCGTGGACGTGATCGATGCTCGCGTAAAAGGTGAAGTGGTCCTGGTTTTGAACGATCCCGAAGCTGAAGCACTCCCACTGAAACGGGTCGGGTGTCGCGACCACATGATCGTGCAGTTCGTCGATGGCCAATTCGCCGTGGACGGTGGGCGCGAATTCGATGTCGTCGGGATTATCGATTGTGTGCCGGAGGATCTCTCCGGTTTCGGTGTATTCGAACCAACTGCGGTACGTATCGTGGCGGCGCAGGTATGCGTTGAGCGCCTCGTTCATGGCGGGAATGTCGCACTGCCCGGCGATTTCGCACGTGGCGATGATCTGCCGTGAATAGTCGAGCCCCGAGGTCGTTTGCCGGTGATAGCCCTGAAGATGTTGCCCCTGCATGTAGCTGACCGGCACCGGACTGACCGGCGCTTGCCGCGCCTTGTCCCGCGAGGCGGGTGTCGGGTGCCACGAGACGACTTCGCCTGGGCTCAGCGTCCACTCACCGATCGAGCCGATCGTGATTTTCCCGATGCGCAAAAATCTTCTCCTCGGTCGGCCAGGCCGCAGTTCCGGGCCAAGCTGGTGGCGAGATCAACATAACTTCTTCGGCGACCGCTGACCGCGACATGCCGGGCCACAGGTATACCGCGACGTAGTTGGCGACGGTTAGGGTAGGACCGGCCCGGCGTGGGACACAGTCCGGCATCCGGCGACACTACTCGCCGCTGGGGGGATTACTCTGCTGCGCACCGGGTCGACGTGGTGCGGTGAGCGGGTCAAAAGCTTGGCCCGTAAAAAGTCACGGACCTATCGCCGGAGGCTGGCCCCCGGGGGAGCCACCTTCGTCGTCCGAGGTGAGAGGACAGATGCATGGCAACCGCCGAGACTCGGACGGAGCGCGCATCAGGTTTCGCGATAGTCGGCTACGCAGTGCGTGTTCCGGGTGCCGCCGACGCTTCCGAATTCTGGGACGTGTTGCGGCAAGGGCGCGATGCGGTGTCGGAGGTCCCCCCGGACCGGTGGAACGTCGAGGAATTCTTCGACCCGGACCCTGATGCGGCGGGCAAGATCGTCAGCCGCCGGGCGGGCTTCGTCGACGACGTAGTGGGGTTCGACGCGCCGTTCTTCGGGGTGTCGACGCGTGAGGTCATGTTGATGGACCCACAGCATCGGCTCCTGCTGGAGACGGCATGGCAGGCCGTCGAGCATTCCGGGACGGCCCCAACGGCTTTGGCGAACACCAAGACCGGGGTGTTCGTCGGTCTGTCCACCCACGACTACCTGGCGATGGTCTCCGACGAGTTGAAGTACGACGCGATCGACGCGTACATGGCGATCGGGACGGCGGCCGCCGCGGCAGCGGGTCGCATCAGTTACCGGTTGGGGCTGCAGGGCCCGGCCATCACCGTCGACACCGCCTGCAGCTCGTCGTTGGTGGCGGTCCACCAGGCTTGCCAGGCGCTGCGGCTGGGGGAATGCGACCTCGCGCTGGCCGGCGGCGCCAACGTGCTGCTCAGCCCGGCAACCATGATGACCTTCTCCCGGGCGCACATGCTCGCGCCCGACGGCCGCTGCAAGACGTTCGACGCGTCCGCGGACGGCTACGTGCGCGGCGAGGGTTGCGGCGTCATCGTCGTCAAGCGACTCGACGACGCGATCCGCGACGGCGACCGGATTCGCGCCGTGATCCGTGGCAGTGCGGTCAACCAGGACGGCGCGTCGGGCGGTTTGACGGTACCGAACGGTGTCGCCCAGCAGCGGGTCGTCGCCGAAGCGCTGGAGCGCGCCGGTGTCTCGGCACGCGACGTCGGCTACCTGGAGGCGCACGGGACCGGGACGTCGCTGGGCGATCCGATCGAGGTCCAGGCCGCGGCGGCCGTACTCGGCGAGGGGCGCGACGCGGACCGGCCCCTGTTGATCGGGTCGGTGAAGACGAATATCGGGCATCTGGAAGCGGCCGCGGGGATCGCCGGGATCATCAAGGTCGTCCTGTCGCTCGAGCACCAGCTCCTGCCGAAACACCTCAACTTCTCCAACCCGTCGCCGTACATTCCGTGGGACCGGCTTCCGGTGCGCGTCGTCGACGAGGCGATCGGCTGGCAACGCAACGGTCACCCCCGCGTCGCGGGGGTCAGTTCGTTCGGGTTCTCCGGAACCAACGCGCACGTCATCCTCGCGGAAGCGCCCGACGACATCGGCCGCCGGGCCGCGGCGCCGGGCGTCGTCGAGCAGCCCGACGACCGGCGTTTCAGTGTTCTGCCGCTGTCGGCGCCGCACCCCGGCGGCCCTGGTGCAGCTCGCCGAGCGCTACCGCAGTTGGTTGACCGCGCATCCGGAGGCCGACCTGTCGGAGGTGTGCTTCACCGCCGGCGACGGGCGAGCCCACTTCGAGCATCGCGCCGCGCTGGTGGTGAATTCGACGCAATCGGCCGCCGAGTTGCTCGACGCGCTCGCCGACGACCGCCCCGCGCCGGGTTTGCTGCGGGGGGACTGCGACGACAAGCCGAAGACGGCGTGGTTGTTCCCGGGTCAAGGCAGCCAGTTCGCCGGCATGGCCCGGGAGTTGTTCGAAACCGAGCCGGTGTTCGCCGAGGTGATGACCCGATGCGCGGCGGTGGTCGACGCGGTGCTCGAAAAGCCGCTCCTGGACGTCATTTTCGATCCCGAGAGCCCGGACACCCTGCGGCAGACAAGCTACGCCCAGCCCGCCCTGTTCGCCGTCGAGATGGGTCTGGCCAGGCTCTGGCAGTCGTGGGGCCTGGAACCCGACGTGGTGCTGGGCCACAGCGTCGGCCAGTACGCCGCCGCCTGTGTCGCCGGGGTGTTCAGCCTCGAAGACGGCGCCCTCTTGCTCGCCGAACGCGGCCGCCTTTTCGGCGATCTGCCGGCGGGCGGCCGGATGGTCGCGGTCTTCGCCGCGGCCGAGCGCGTAGAAGGCTTCACCGACGAGTTCCCCCGGCTGTCGGTGGCCGCCTACAACGGTGCCAACACCGTGCTGGCGGGGCCCGCGGACGATCTGGAGCGGGTGGTGGCCGGCCTGACCGCCGACGGCGTTCGCTGCGACTGGCTGGACACCAGCCACGCATTCCACTCGGCGCTGTTGGATCCGGCTCTCGACGAGTTCGAGGCATACGCGAGCCGGTTCGAATTCAGCGCGCCACAACGGACTTTGATCTGCAACCGCACCGGCGCGGCCCTCGGCAGGACCGCGCAGCTGAGGTCGGCCAACGTGGACACGCTCTTGGCGAACTCGATCGGCTGGCGCGCGTGGCGGCGCCA
>NZ_LZKD01000142.1:0-21495 GCF_001668695.1 Mycobacterium sp. E2497 | reverse complement strand
CCTGGGCGGCATCCTCGCGTTCGTCGTCATCCAGTTCATCGACGGCGTGCCGGGCCTGACCGAACAGGTAACCCGCAGCATCGAGTCCACCCGGCGGTGGCTCATCCACGGCCCGGCCCACCTGCGCAGCGAACAGATTGACAACGCCGGAAACGCCGCCATCGAGGCGCTGCGCAACAACCAGGCGAAGCTGGAAAGCGGCGCCTTGTCCACCGCGGCCACCATCACCGAGTTGGTCACCGCGGCGGTGCTGGTGCTGTTCACGCTGATCTTCTTCCTCTACGGCGGCCGCAACATCTGGGCCTACGTGTCCAAGATCTTCCCGGCCGACGTCCGCGACCGGGTGAGCGAGGCGGGCCGCGCCGGCTACGGGTCGCTGACCGGCTACGTGCGCGCGACGTTCCTGGTGGCCCTGACCGATGCGGCCGGCGTCGGGACGGGCCTGGCGATCATGGGCATCCCGTTGGCGCTGCCGCTGGCCTCGCTGGTGTTCCTGGGCGCGTTCATCCCGCTCGTCGGTGCCCTGATCTCGGGCCTGGTGGCGGTGGTGGTCGCCCTGCTGGCCAAGGGCATCGTGTACGCGCTGATCACGCTCGGCCTGCTGATCGCGGTGAACCAACTCGAGGCCCACGTGCTGCAGCCGCTGGTGATGGGCCGCGCGGTGTCGATCCACCCCCTCGGGGTGGTGCTGGCGATCTCCACCGGCGGCGTGCTCGGCGGAATAGTCGGCGCGCTGCTGGCCGTGCCTACGGTCGCCTTCCTCAACAACGCCATGCAGGTGCTGCTCGCCCCGGATCCGGCCGCCGAGGCCGAGAAGCAGACCGAGGAGGCCGGATCCGGCGGCGCGATCCTGCAGGCGGAACCAGACGAGCCCGAGGCGAAGTCGGGCTCGGGCCGCTAGCCGGTTTTAGAGCCGTCCCTCGCGGCGCAGCAGGTCCTGGGCGGACAGGCCGCCGCCGGAGCGACGGCGCTGGCGCGCATCGCCGTTCTCGCTCTGCCCGGGGGAGTTCAACTTCTCGGTGGCCGCGTCGGAGTCGGCACCCTCCGGCCGCATCGACGGGAACGCGGTGGTGGGTTCGGCCGCATCGGCGGGGTCGTCGGTGCGGTTGGTGGGCACCGGAATCGCCCGGGTCTGGCCGCCCGACGGTGGTGGCGGCGGCGCGGCCGGGCCCGGGGCGGGCGGACGGCCCGGTGGTGCCGGGTTGGCCGGGTCGGCGGTGGGCACGGACAGGCGCGTCGTCTGGGCCTCCGTCGGCTGACCGGGCCTGGTTTGCAGGCGGGCGGTGCCGGCGGCGTCGGCCGGGGGTGCCGCGGCGCGCGTGGGCACATCCGGAATGGGCTTGGGCTCCGCCGGCCCCGGACGCGTCGCGCGCGACGGCTCGAGGGCGGCGGGGTGGGTGGGGTCGTGCGGCGCGCGTGGCGCGGCGGCGACCAGGCTGGCCCCGACCGGCGGCCGCGCGGGCCGCCCGTTGAGGGTGGGCCGCTTGCGCTCGTCGGGCAGGTCGATCTCGCCCAGCCCGATCCTGTTCTGCAGCCGCCGGGCCCAGCGGGGGGCCCACCAGCAGTCGTCGCCGAGCAGCTTCATCACCGAGGGCACCAGGAACATGCGAACCACGGTGGCGTCCAGCAGCAGCGCCGCCATCAGGCCGAATGCCAGATACTTCATCAGCACCAGGTCGGAGAATACGAACGAGCTCGCCACCACGGCCAGCACCAGGGCGGCGGCCGTGATCAGGCGCCCGGTTGTCGCGGTGCCGATCCGGATCGCTTCCGCCGTCGACATGCCGCGTTCGCGCGCCTCGACCATGCGCGACACCAGGAACACCTCGTAGTCGGTGGCCAGGCCGAAGCCCACCGCGACCACCAGTGCGATCACCACCACCATCAGGGGGGTCGGGGTGAAGTTGAGCACGCCCGACAGGTGGCCGTCGACGAAGATCCACGTCAGGATGCCCATCGTCGACCCGAGTGTCAGCGCGCTCATCAGCACCGCCTTGACCGGCAACACCACCGATCCGAACGCCAGGAACATCAACAGCAGCGTGGCGCCCAGCAGGAACACCAGCATCAGCGGAGCCTTGTCGAACAGGCTGTGGATGCTGTCCTGCTCCAGGGCGGGGGTGCCGCCGACATAGAGGTTGAGGCCCTTCGGCGGATTTATCGCCCGGAGCTCGCTGATCTTCTTGGCGGCGTCGTTCTTATTGAGCAGGCCGTTCTGAATAACGCGCACCGAGCCGTCCTTGGGCACCGTGGTCCCGTTCGGTCCAGCGACGCAGGGGTTGCCCGCGATGGTTGGGCACGGCCGCTCCTCCCAGGTCTTGTCGGTGAACCCGCCGATCGAGGAGATCCGGTTGCGGATGTCGGCGACCTGCTGGTCGGTGACCTTGCTGCCGTTGGTGCTCTGGATCACCATCGTCAGCTGCTCGGTGCGGTAGCCGGGGAAGAGCTTGTCGAAGTGTTCCTGCGCCTGGCGCACGGAATTGGTTGGCGGCAGGTACTTCTCGCTCATGCCGCCGAACGACAGGTTGCTCAGCGGGATGACGAGCAGGATCATGCCGACGGCGATCGGGATGGCGAACGCCAGCGGCCGCTTCATCACCCAGTTGACCAGCTTGCCCCAGAAGCCGGCCTCCACCTCTTCGCGGGTCTTGGTCTTCTGCAGCCGGTCGGCCAGCCAGTTCAGGTAGGCCCGCGACCACCTCCAGTTCCGCAGGAACGGCACCCGGAATGCGGTCCGCACGCCCAGCGCGTCGACGTGGCGCCCGAGGATACCCAGGCAGGCCGGCAGGAAAGTGATCGACAGCAACGCGGCAAGTCCCACCGCGGCGAAGATCGCGTAGGTCAGCGAGTGCACGAAGCCCTGCGGCAGCACCAGCAGGCTGGCGCTCGACGCGATGATCAGGACCGCCGAGAACGTCACGGTGCGCCCGGCCGTCATCACGGTGCGCCGCACGGCGGTCTCGGTGTCGTAGCCCTCGGCGATCTCCTCCCGGAACCTGCTCACCACGAAAAGCCCGTAGTCGATCGCGATACCCAGGCCGATCAGCGACACCACCGGCTGGGCGAAATAGTGCACAGGCCCGAACACGGCGACCAGTCGCAGGATGCCCAGCGAGCCCGCGATGCTGAGCCCACCCACGATGGCGGGCAGGCCCGCTGCGACCGCGCCGCCGAACACCAGGAACAGGACCACCGCCACCATCGGGACAGCAAGGACCTCCATACGGCGCTGGTCCGTGGCGATGGTGCCGGTCAGGGCGTTGGCGATGGGCTCGAGGCCGGCCAGCTGCACGGTACCGCCGTCGAGCTTCTGCAAGTCGGGCGCGATGGCCTTGTAATTGTTGAGGATGCTGTCGTCGTCGTCACCCTTGAGCGGGATGGACACGAAGGTGTGCTTCTTGTCCTCGCTGACCATGCCCTTGATCAGGGGGTTCGTGCTGTCGGGGGCCGCCAGCCAGCCGGCCCACCCGACGACCTGGTCGGGGTGGTCGGCCTTGAACTTGTTGAGCTCGGAGACGATCTTGTCGCGCCATGCCGCGTCGTCCACCGTTTTGCCCGGCGGGGCGGTGAAGGTGGCGACGATGTGGCTGGTGCGGTCGCGGCCGTAGGTCTGGTCGCCCAGCACCGAGGCCTTCACGGATTGGCTGCCCTCGTCGTAGAAGCCGCTCTGTGTGACATGCTTGCCGAGGCTCATCCCGAAAACCCCACCCAGCAGGCACAGAGCTACCGTGACCCCGATCACGATGTACCGGTACCGGTACACAGTTCGACCCCACCAGGCGAACACGCAAGCTCCTTACTGGATCGTTAACGACCCGCGTGGTGTCTTTCGGTTTCCAAGCCAGTGTCACACACGCGCGGTCAACAGAGCGGACAGCGGCCGGAACGGCTGCAGCCATGCTCCCTGGTCAGGCAGCGAATCCAGGCCGATTCGCGGCAATGGCTCCCGGAATACACCGCTGATGTCTTCCAGGTCGACGAAGTCCAAGGTATCCGACGCTAGCGCCCAACTCGCATGTTCGCGAAATCCGATGACCTGGACGGCGACTCCGCTGCGCGCTATCTCCTCCAGCGGTTGACGAAACGCCTGCCCGTCGGCCGAGGCCACCACCAGCGCCGCCAGCCCTTCGCTGCGCCGCAGTTCGATGTGGGCGAGCATGTCGCGGTCGACGTCGCTGTCCTCGTCGATCTTCGGCTTGGCGAACACCGCGAACCCTACGTTGCGCAGGGCGTCGACCCAGGGCCGCACGACTTCGGCGCTGCCCGGTGCGATGTTGGTGAAGACGGTGGCCTCGGGCTCGACCACGACACCCGGCCGGGCGGCGCTGACCTCGGCCGTGCGCGCCAGCAGCCAGCGTCCCAGGGCGTCGAACCGCGGCCGCTCCAGGGCGGTGGGCCGCCGGCCCAGGATCGAGCCGAGCCCCATGTCGAGGTTGGGTGCGTCCCACACCAGCAGGACGCGCCCGCCCGGCGGCGAGAAGCCGCCCAGCGAGTCGTCGGGCAACGCCGCCAGGGGATCTGCCGCGGTCTGTTCTTCCGCCAGGCTCATGGTCATCGCCTACTCGTGTCGTAGCCAGATGAATTCGGTCACGGCGCTGCCCGCTTCGTGGGCCTTTGACTCGTATTTGGTGGTCGGCCGCACCACCGAGATCGGCAGCCCGGCGCCGGGACCGGCGCGACGCAGCCGCGGCTCGGCATCGCCGCAGGCGCCGATGTGTTCGGCGTAGCCGGGGTGGTCCGTCGCGACGTGGAGGACACCACCAGGGAGTAACCGGTCGGCGATCAGGCCAATCGTGCCCGGCTGCAGAAACCGGCGCTTGTGGTGACGGGCCTTCGGCCAGGGGTCGGGGAAGAAGACCCGCACCCCGGTCAGCGACCCGGGCGCGATCAACCGCTGCAGCACATCCAGCGCGTTGCCGCGGATCAACCGGATGTTGCCCACGTGCTCACGGTCGATCGCGCACAGCAGCTGAGCCAGGCCCCGCTTGTAGATCTCCACCGCGAGCACATCCACCCCCGGCTCTTCCTTCGCCATCGACAAGGTCGATGTGCCACTGCCGCAACCGATCTCGAGCACCAGCGGCGCGCGGCGACCGAACCACGCCCGGGTGTCTAGCGGCGGCTCGGCGCCTTCGGGCGCCGGGGCGCCCAGGGACAGGCCCAGCTCCGGCCACAGCCGTTCCCAGGTCCGGCGCTGGGCGTCGGACAGGGCGGAACGTCGGGAGCGGAAGGTCGATGCAGGAAGATGGCGCTGGTTGCGCGTCCCATCCGACTGCTCCGGCGCGTCGGGACACACTTCCACCCCGGGTTGCGCATGCATTTGTCCATGGTGGCCCATAAACCGGTGATGTAGCCGCCCCTGGTCCAGATTGATACCCAACAGTTGCCTTCAGCTGGTAACAGTCAAACGGTGGCTCGCATCAAAGTGACGCAGGTGCCACCATTCGCTGGAACCCGATCGGCCCCCGGGTCGGGCCCGTCGAACCGCATGCAGGACATTTGAGGGGATATGAGGGGACAAGGACACCAGGATTTCGTCGACGAGCTGGCACGCTTCGCCGCCGGCCACGCCGACCCGCGCGTCACGGAGATCGCCGAGCGAACGGCCGCCGCGCTGCGCGTGCTCGTCCGGGGGCGGCCCGGCGTGGGCCGTGGCACGGTGGCCCGCGCGCTGGGCGGCGCCGGAGCCGCCGCGGGCGTCTCGGTGACAACCGCCGACGACCGCGACGCCGACCTGCTGGTGTACGTGACCGCCGAGGTGGTCAAGCCCGAGGACGTCGACGCGATCGGCGGCGCCGGACGCCCGGTGGTGGCGGTGCTGAACAAGGCCGACCTGACCGGGTCCCTGTCCCGCGGCGACGGGCCGATCGCGGCGGCGCGAACCCGCTGCGCCGAACTGGAGGCCGTGCTGGGCGCCCCCATGGTCCCGATGACCGGCCTGCTCGCGGCCGCCGCGCTCGACGACCTGGACGCCGCGTTGTGGGCGGCGCTGCGGACGCTGGCCGCGCACCCGGGCGTGGCGACCGCGCTCGACGGTTCGTTCGCCGGGTTCCTGGCCGCCGACAACCCGGTCACGGCCGACGTGCGACGGCGCCTGCTGGACACCCTGGACCTGTTCGGCATCGCGCTCGCCGTCGCCGCGATCCGGCAGGGCAGAACGGTCCCGCAGGTGCGGGCCCTGCTCCGTCGGACGAGCGGTGTCGACGCCGTCCTGTCCCACATCTCGATCGCCGGCGCCGAGGCGCGCTACCAGCGGGTGCTGGACGCCGTCGCGGACCTGGAGGCGCTGGCCGTCGGCCCGGGTGAATCCGCCGAGCGGATCGGTGCGTTCCTGTCCCACGACGACACCGTGGTCGCGCGGATGGCGGCCGCCGTCGACCTGGCCGAGGCGGCCGGGCTGGACCCTGACAACTCGGGACGCGCCGACTGGAACCGCGATCCGTCCGCGCACCTGCCGCGCGCGGTGCGGTGGCAGCGCTACAGCCGCGCGTCGGTCAGCGACCTGCACCGCGCCTGCGGCGCCGACATCGCTCGGGGATCGATGCGGTTGTGGTCGCAGGCCTGCGGATCGCTGCCCACCCCGCCGCCGGGGGACTGGCGGTGAACGGGGAGGCGCACGACGATCCGGTGGCCGCGGTCGACGCGCTGGTGGCGGGCATCGGACCGGAGCTGGACGCCCCCGCCGTCCACCGCCGCGACGTGGTGCTGGTGACCGGACCGTGGATGTCCGGGGTCAGCGCGGTGGCGGCGGTGCTGACCGAACGGCTGCCTGACCAGAAATTCGTCGAGTCGGCGGAGCTGGGTCCCGGCGAGGTGCCGACGGCGGTGGTGTTCGTCGTCTCGGCGGCCGCCCAGCTCACGCCGTCCGACTGCGCGTTGCTGGACGCCGCCGCCGCACACACCGACGTGGTCGTCGGGGTGGTGTCCAAGATCGACGTGCACCGCGCGTGGCGCGACGTGCTGGCCGCCAACCGCGAGACGCTGGCCGCGCACGCGCGGCGGTACGGCGGTGTGCCCTGGGTGGGCGCGGCCGCGTTGCCCGACGTCGGCGAACCAGACGTCGACGAGCTGGTGGAAACCGTATCGGCGCAACTGGCCGATCCCGCACTGGCGCGCCGAAACAGGTTGCGGGCGTGGGAATTCCGGTTGGAGACCGTCGCGCAGCGGTTCGACCGCGACGCCGACGGCGCCGGGCGGCGGGCCCGGGTCGACGCGTTGCGCGACGAGCGCAGCACGGCGCTGCGGCAGCGGCGGGAGGCCAAAACCGAGCGCACGATCACGCTGCGCGGCCAGATCCAGCAGGCGCGCGTCCAGCTGTCCCACTTCGCGCGCAACCGCTGCTCGTCGGTGCGCACCGAGCTGCAGGAGGACGTCGCGGGATTGTCCCGGCGCGACATGCCCGGCTTCGAGGCGCACACCCGCGGCCGGCTGGGCGAGGTCGTCGCCGAAGTGAACGAGGGCACCGCCACCCAGCTCGCCGACGTCGCGCAGGTGGTGGGGGTCGCGACGACCCTGCCGGCCCTCGAGGAACTGCCGACGGTCGACGTCCCGCCGCCGCCGCTGAAATCCCGCCGGCACGAAACCTGGCTGCTGATGCTGCTGGGCGCCGGCTTCGGCCTGGGTGTGGCGCTGACTTTGAGCCGCCTGCTGAACGGGCTGGCCGCGCGGCTCAGCCCCGCGCTGTCCGTCGTCGCGGCGGTGACATGCGTGGCGGTCGGGCTGGCGGTCACCCTCCTGGTGATCAACATCCGCAGCCTGCTGCGCGACCGTGCGCTGCTGGACCGCTGGGCGGGCGACGTGACGTCATCCCTGCGGTCGGTGGCCGAGGAATTGGTCGCCACCCGCGTCCTGGTGGCCGAGTCGGTGCTGAGCAAGGCGGTGCTGGCCCAGGACGAGGTGGAGAACGCCGAGGTGAGCGAGCAGGTCAGCGCGATCGACCGCGAACTGCGTGCCCACGCCATGGCCGCGTCGCGGGCCGCCGCCGCGCGGGACCGCGAGATGCCCACGGTGCATGCGGCCCTCGACGCCGTGCGTGCAGAACTCGGTGAAGCGGGTATTCCGCCCGTCGGCGGCTCCGCTTCGGACGCGGAGCAGGACGGCGAACACGGAGTAACCGAAAAACCGGCTTCTAGGAGCGGTGATGGCGATTCTGCGGAGTCTTCTGAATCGTTGTTGTGAGAAGGCTTATACCTGCCCGAGACTTCCCCGACAAGATCCTCACGATAACCTGTAGTTAACGCCACCATGTCAACCGTTGTGTGGGCGACCGCATACGCGATAGGCACCCAAAGAAGCCCGAGTACGACGAAGAATTCAGGAGACTTCGATGACCTCAGCGACCATTCCCGGTTTGGATACCGCGCCCACTAAACATCAAGGGCTGCTGTCGTGGGTGCAGGAGGTCGCCGAGCTCACCCAGCCCGAGCGGGTGGTCTTCGCCGACGGTTCCGACGAGGAGTGGCAGCGGCTGACGGATCAGCTCGTCGAGGCGGGCACCTTCAAGCGGCTGAACCCGCACAAGCATCCGAACTCGTTCCTGGCGCTGTCCGACCCTTCCGACGTGGCCCGCGTCGAGTCCCGCACCTTCATCTGCTCCGAACGCAAGGAAGACGCCGGGCCGACCAACAACTGGATGGACCCCGCCGAGATGCGGTCCACCCTGACCGACCTGTACCGCGGCTGCATGCGCGGGCGCACCATGTACGTGGTGCCGTTCTGCATGGGCCCGCTCGGCGCCGAGGACCCCAAGCTGGGCGTGGAGATCACCGACTCCGAATACGTCGTCGTTTCGATGAAGGTGATGACCCGGATGGGCAAGGCCGCGCTGGAGAAGCTGGGCGACGACGGGTTCTTCGTCAAGGCCCTGCACTCCGTCGGCGCGCCGCTGGAGCCGGGCCAAGAAGACGTGCCGTGGCCGTGCAGCGACACGAAGTACATCACCCACTTCCCCGAGACCCGCGAGATCATGAGCTACGGCTCCGGCTACGGCGGCAACGCCCTGCTGGGTAAGAAGTGCTACTCGCTGCGCATCGCGTCGGCCATGGCCCACGACGAGGGCTGGCTGGCCGAGCACATGCTGATCCTCAAGCTCATCTCCCCGGAGAACAAGGCCTACTACTTCGCCGCGGCGTTCCCGTCGGCGTGCGGCAAGACGAACCTGGCCATGCTGCAGCCGACCATCCCCGGCTGGCGTGCCGAGACGCTCGGTGACGACATCGCCTGGCTGCGGTTCGGCAAGGACGGCCGCCTGTACGCCGTCAACCCCGAGTTCGGGTTCTTCGGTGTCGCCCCGGGCACCAACTGGAAGTCCAACCCCAACGCCATGCGCACCATCGAGGCCGGCAACACCGTCTTCACCAACGTCGCGCTCACCGACGAGGACGAGGTGTGGTGGGAGGGCCTGGAGGGCAGCCCCGAGCACCTGATCGACTGGAAGGGCAACGACTGGTACTTCCGCGAGACGGAAACCACCGCCGCGCACCCGAATTCGCGCTACTGCACGCCGATGTCGCAGTGCCCGATCCTGGCGCCGGAGTGGGACGACCCGCAGGGCGTGCCGATCTCCGGCATCCTGTTCGGCGCGCGTCGCAAGACCACGGTGCCGCTGGTGACGCAGGCCCGCAACTGGCAGCACGGCGTGTTCATGGGGGCCACCATGGGCAGCGAGCAGACCGCCGCCGCCGAGGGCAAGGTGGGCACCGTGCGCCGCGACCCGATGGCCATGCTGCCGTTCCTGGGCTACCACGTCGGTGACTACTTCCAGCACTGGCTGGACCTGGGCAAGAACTCCGACGAGTCCAAGCTGCCGCAGGTGTTCTTCGTCAACTGGTTCCGCCGCGACGCGGACGGCGACTTCCTGTGGCCGGGCTTCGGCGAGAACAGCCGGGTGCTGAAGTGGATCGTCGACCGCATCGAGCACCGGGCCGGCGGCCAGGACACCCCGATCGGCATCGTGCCGACCGCCGGCGACCTCGACCTGGACGGGCTCGACGTCGGCAGCGACGCCGTGACCCAGGCGTTGGCCGTCCGTGCCGACGAGTGGCGCAAGGAGCTCCCGTCGATCGAGGAGTGGTTCGAGTTCATCGGCGAGCGGCTCCCGACCGGCGTGAAGGACGAGTTCGAGGCGCTCAAGCAGCGGCTGGGCGACGCCGACTAGGTCGGGCTAGCCACCGGCCCCTCGGCGCGGCGCGACCGGCACCGTGACCACTTGACACCCGTCAAGTTTTTCGGCGGTACAGTCTGCGCATGCAGATTCGCGAGCATTGCGGCGCCGATAAGCCCGCCGTCATTCTTCACCCGTCCGGCACCGTCGTCACCTTCGATGAGCTGGAGGCGCGGGCCAACCGGCTGGCGCACCATTTCCGGCGCGCGGGCCTCACCGAGGGCGACGTCGTCGCCATCCTCATGGAGAACAACGAGCACATGCACGCGGTCATGTGGGCGGCACGCCGCAGCGGCCTGTACTACGTGCCGATCAACACCCACCTGACCCCGGCCGAGGCCGCCTACATCGTGGACAACAGCGCCGCCAGGGCGATCATCGGGTCGGCGGCGCTGCGCAAAACCTGCGAGAACCTGGCCGAGCACCTGCCGGGCGGCCTGCCCGAACTGCGGATGATCGCAGACGACGAATTAGACGGCTGGCAGCGCTACCCCGAATGCGTTGCCGCCGAGCCGGACACCCCGATCGACGACGAGCTCGAAGGCGACCTGCTGCAGTATTCGTCGGGGACCACCGGCCGGCCCAAGGGCATCAAGCGCGCATTGCCGCACGTGCCGCCGGCCGAGGCGCCGGGCATGATGTCGGCCCTGGTCAGTTTCTGGATGAACCCCGATTCGGTCTATCTGAGCCCGGCTCCGCTGTATCACACCGCACCGTCGGTGTGGTCGATGAGCGCGCAGGCCGGCGGGATCACCACGGTGGTGCTGGAGAAGTTCGATCCCGAAGGCTGTCTGGACGCCATCGAGCGCTACCGCGTCACGCACGGCCAGTTCGTCCCGGCCATGTTCACCCGGATGCTGAAACTGCCTGAATCCGTGCGTAATTCGTACGACCTATCCAGCCTACAGCGGGTGATGCACGCGGCGGCGCCGTGCCCGGTGGAGATCAAGAAGCAGATGATGGACTGGTGGGGGCCGATCATCGACGAGTACTACGCCTCCTCCGAGGCGATCGGCTCGACCCTGATCAGCGCCGAGGAGTGGCTGGCGCACCCGGGCTCGGTCGGCAAGCCGATGGCCTGCGAGATCCACATCCTCGACGAGAACGGTGACGAGCTGCCGCCCGGCCAGGCCGGCGAAATCTATTTCGCCGGCGGCTATTCCTTCGAGTACCTCAACGACGAGGCGAAGACCGCCGCGTCCCGCGACACGCACGGGTGGGTGACCGTCGGCGACGTCGGTTATGTGGACGACGAGGGCTACCTGTACCTGACCGACCGCCGCCATCACATGATCATCTCGGGTGGGGTGAACATCTACCCGCAGGAGACCGAGAACCTTCTGGTCACCCACCCGAAGGTGTTGGACGCGGCCGTCTTCGGCGTCCCCGATGATGAGATGGGGCAACGCGTGGTGGCGGCCGTGCAGACCGTCGACCCCGCCGACGCCACCGACGAGTTCGCCGACGAGCTGCTGACCTGGCTACGGGATCGTCTGGCGCACTACAAGTGTCCGCGGTCGATCGCGTTCGAGGCGCAGCTGCCGCGCACCGACACCGGCAAGCTCTACAAGAACGGGCTGATCGAGAAATACTCGGTGTGACCCATGCTCCGGGTGGTCCCGATCTGCAGCCGACCGGATCCCGGTTCGGCCTCGCCGCCGGGCGTCGTCGTCGCCTACGGCTCCGCCGCCGACATCGCCGCGGGCGAATCTTGGCTTCAGGAAGCGACTTTCACCCTTACTGAGGATGGGTGCGCCGATCGCAGGGTCATCACCGTGCAGTCGGTCCCCGACGCCCTGGCCGAGCTGACTGAGCGCCGTCGGCGCTGGCCGCACGCCAGTAGCGTCTGCGACGACGTGTTGCGCGCGGTCGATCCGGACGGCCCGGCGCTGACCGCGGTGGTGACCGAGTCGCTGGCGTACTCGACCCTGCAGGCCGGCCCGGAATTCGCGCGCTGGCTGACCGAGCGCGGCCCGGCCCGGATGCCCGACATCGTCGATCCGGTGCGGGCCGAACGCGACGGCGACACGCTGCGTATCGCGTTCAACCGGCCGCAACGCCACAACGCGTTCTCCACCGACGCGCGGGCCGCCCTGCTGGAGGCGCTGGCCGTCGCGCAACTGGACCCGTCGGTGACCGGGATCGTGTTGAGCGGCAACGGTCCGTCGTTCTGCAGCGGCGGAGACCTCGCCGAATTCGGCACCTTCGCCGACCCGGCGAGCGCGCACCTGGCGCGCACCCGGTACAGCCCCGCCCTGGCCCTCGACGCGCTCACCGTCCGGCTCGGACCCGCCTGCAGGGCGGAGGTGCACGGCCGGGTGCTGGGCAGCGGGCTCGAGATGGCGGCGTTCTGCGGATGGGTGGGCGCGCGCGACGATTCGGTTTTCGGGCTACCCGAATTGCAGCTGGGGCTGATCCCCGGCGCCGGCGGAACGCTCAGCGTCACCCGCCGGATCGGCCGGTGGCGCACCGCCTATCTCGTGTTGTCGGGCCGCACCATCGACGCCGACACCGCGCTGGCCTGGGGACTGGTCGACGCGATCCGCGACTGAAAGGGCCTAAAGCGTTGTCAGAAGCCCGAATACGTGGTGGTCGTGGTCGACGGCAGGTGGGAGACGGCGAAGACGCCGATGGCAACGTAGACGAGCACGAGGATGACGGCGAAGACGGCCCCGACAATGGCGCCGATGATGGCCCACTTCTTGGCGTTGTTGGCCGCCTCCTGGGCCTCGGCGTATCGGCCCTGGGCCCACAGCCCGGACACCTTGGTGGAGTAGACGATCGAGACGATCCCGAGCGGCAGACAGCACAGCACGGTGCACAGGATGGCCCAGACGAGGTAGTTCTCGGGTTCCGGCTGGCCCGGCCAGCCCGGCTGGGGCGGCGGCCAACCCGGTTGCTGACCCGGCCAGCCCGGGGGCTGGCCCTGCCAAGCCGGCGGTTGGCCCTGCCATTCCGGCGGTTGGCCCTGCCATTCCGGCGGCTGACCCTGCCATTCCGGCGAGCCTTCATGCGGCCCTGGGGGATAACTCATGGCAGCCGACTTTCTTTCGTCGCAGTAACTTTTGCTCCCGCGCCGCTTTGCTGGTGGGAGAAGTCAGGCAAGGATACAGGACCCGTCGGCGTCAAGCCCGCACATTCGTGCTCGCGCTCAGATACCACCCCGCGCGACCAGTTGCCCGGCGATCACGTTGCGCTGAATTTCGTTGGTGCCCTCGCCGACGATCATCAGGGGGGCGTCGCGGAAGTAGCGCTCCACGTCGTATTCGCACGAGTAGCCGTACCCGCCGTGAATCCGCACGGCGTTCAGGGCGATCTCCATCGCCACCTCGGAGGCGAACAGCTTGGCCATGCCGGCCTCCATGTCGCAGCGTTCGCCACTGTCGTAGCGTTCGGCGGCGTAGCGGGTGAGCTGCCGGGCTGCGGTCAGTTTGGTGGCCATGTCGGCCAGGTAGTTGCCGACCGACTGGTGCTTCCAGATCGGTTGGCCGAAGCTCTCCCGTTGCTGCGCATAGGCCAGCGCGTCCTCGAGTGCCGCCGTGGCCACGCCCAGGGCGCGGGCAGCCACCTGGATGCGCCCGGTCTCGAGCCCCTTCATCATTTGCGAAAAGCCTTCGCCCATGCGGCCGCCCAGCACCGCCGACTGGGGCGCACAGAAGTCGTCGAAGGACAGCTCGCAGGACTCGACGCCCTTGTAGCCCAGCTTCGGCAGGTCCCGCGATACCGTCAGGCCGGGACCCGGCTGGACGAGCACGATCGAGATGCCCCGGTGCCGCGGTGTGGCGTTCGGATCGGTCTTGCACAGCAGCGCGATCAGCCCGGACCGCCGCGCGTTGCTGATCCACGTCTTGGCGCCGTTGATCCGCAGGCCGCCGGGGGTGCCGTCCGCGCCCTCAACGGGCAAGGCCGTCGTCGTCATGTTCTGCAGGTCCGAGCCGCCACCCGGTTCCGTCAGCGCCATGGTGGCGCGCAGCTCGCCGGTGGCCATCGCCGGCAGGTAGGTCCGCTTCTGCTCCTCGGTCCCGAACAGCGTCAGCAGCTTGGCCACCACGGTGTGCCCGCCCATCGCGCCGGCCAGGCTCATCCACCCGCGCGCCAGCTCCTCGGTGACCCGGACGTAGCACGGCATGGACACCGGCGACCCCCCGTATTCCTCGGGAATCGCCAGGCCGTAGATGCCGATTCGCTTCATCTGCTCGATCCACGCCTCGGGATAGGTGTTGGCGTGCTCGACCTCGCGGACGGTCGGCTTGACGTCGCGGTCGATGAACGCCCGCACCGTGGCCACCAGCATCTCTTCTTCGTCGTTCACCTGCGCGCATCCTCCGGTGTTGATGGTGGTGACCCGCTTCGCCCGGCTTCGCCGCGCTCGCGATCACCACGAGGTTGGTGGTGGTGACCCGCTTCGCCCGGCTTCGCCGCGCTCGCGATCACCACGAGGTCGATGGTGGCGACCCGCTTCGCCCACCGATTCCACAGCCTGCCAGCATGTGGCGTTGTGACTAGTGACGGGTACGCGGGAATCCGTGCCGGCGGGCCGTACTTCGACGATCTCGCGGTCGGCCAGGTCTTCGACTGGGCGCCCGCGGCGACCCTTTCGTCGGGATTGGCCGCCGCCCACCAGGCGATCGTAGGGGACCGGCTGCGGCTCGCGCTGGACGCCGGCCTGTGCGCGGCCGTGACTGGCCTGCCCGCCCCGCTGGCGCATCCGGCGCTGGTCTGCGACGTGGCGATCGGGCAATCGACACTGGCCACCCAGCGGGTCAAGGCCAACCTGTTCTACCGCGGACTCACTTTCCACCGCTTCCCCGTCATCGGCGATTCCCTCTACACCCGCACGGAAGTGGTTGGGCTGCGCGCGAACTCGCTCAAGCCGGGCCGGGCGCCGACCGGCCTGGCGGCGCTGCGAATGACCACCGTCGATCAGGACGACCGGTTGGTGCTCGACTTCTACCGGTGCGGCATGCTGCCGGCCAGCCCGGATTGGCAGCCCGATGACGCACCGGGGGACGATCTGTCCACCGTCGGCGCCGACGTGCCGGGCCCCGCCACCGATCCGGCCGCGCAGTGGGACGCTGAAGTGTTCCGCTCCAGGGTGCCCGGCCCGCACTTCGACCCGGGGCTGGCCGGCGCCGTGCTGCACAGCACGGGCGACGTGGTCAGCGGTGCGCCGGAGCTCGCCCGGCTCACCCTGAACATCGCCGCCACACACCATGATTCGCGGGTGGCAGGCCGACGGCTGGTGTACGGCGGGCACACCATCGGGCTGGCCCTGGCGCAGGCGAGCAGGCTGCTGCCCAACCTGGTGACGGTGCTGGGCTGGGAGTCTTGCGATCACACCGGTCCCGTCCACGAAGGCGACACCCTGTACAGCGAGTTGCACGTCGAGTCCGCGGAGCCGGCCGGCCAGAGCGGCGTGCTGCGGCTGCGATCGCTGGTCTACGCAGTCGGCGACGGGGCGGGCGAGGCGGACCGCGCGGTGCTGGACTGGCGGTTCCGCGCGCTGCAGTTCTGAACGGGCGCGCCGCGAGCACAATGGGGGGCGTGAGCTCGGCTGCGTCGGCGTGGGGAAGCAGCGGGCAGGCCTACCTGACCGGCCTGCCCGAAGGGCCGCCCGACTTCTCCCGGGCGAACGTGCTGACCCACGCGCAGCGGGTGTCCGCGGCCGTCGGCGAGCGGTTGGGCCTGACCATCGATGCCGCCGGCCTGCTGGCCGGGCGGGCCGCGCTGCTGGGCCTGACCCGCGGCGGCCGGGTGTCCGCCGGCGGCGCCACCCGGCTGTTGGTGGCCGCCGACGGCTGGTGCGCGATCACGTTGTCGCGCCCCGAAGACGCCGCCGCCGTCCCCGCGCTGGTGCAGAGCGACGACGCCACGTGCGACCCCTGGCCGGCGTTGCAGCGCTGGGCCGCAACGCAACCGCTCGCCGCGATCATCGAGCGCACCGCACTGCTCGACATTCCCGCCGCCGCCCTGGGCGAAGCCGCGGCCACCGAACCGCGGATACGACCACGCGGGCCCCGCGGACCGGCGCGCGACGTCGCGGGCCTGCTGGTCGCCGACCTGTCCTCCATGTGGGCGGGCCCGCTGTGTGGACAGCTGCTGGCCCGGGCGGGTGCGTCGGTGGTCAAGATCGAGAGCCCGGGCCGCCCGGACGGCACCCGAGCGGGCGACCGAGCGTTCTTCGACTGGATGAACGGTGAAAAGCTCTCGTACTGTGTCGATTTCGATCGTCAGGCCGACGAGGTGCGCGAGCTGCTCGCCGCGGCCGATGTCGTGATCGAAGGCTCGCGTCCCGCGGCGCTGGCGCGGCGCCGGCTCGGACCGGACGACGTCGCCACAGGGCAAGGGCGAATCTGGTTGCGCATCAAGGGCTACCTCGACGAGCGGCCGGCGTTCGGCGACGACGCCGCGGTGGGCGGCGGCCTCGTCGGCGTCGCGGCCGACGGGCCGGTGTTCTGCGGCGACGCGATCGCCGATCCGTTGACCGGGCTGGAGGCGACCCGGCTGATCGCCGGCTCGCTGGGCCGGGGCGGCGGCGAGCTGATCGAGGTCTCGATGGCGGCGGTCGCCGCCGGCTATGCGGCGCTGCCGACGCAGCCGTCGCGCGCTGACCGGCCCGCGCCGCCCCCGCCCATTCCGCCGCCGGCCCGGCCCGCGGCCCGGCTGGGCGCAGACAACGAGGCGGTGCGCCGGATGGTGGCCCAAAGGGGTTGTCCGCCATGCTGATTCGGCGGGCCACCCTGCTGGACGGGACGACCATCGACATCCGGTTCGGGGACCGGATCGACGAAGTGGGTGACGGCCTGGTCGCCGAACCCGGCGAGGGCGTGCTCTACGCCGGCGGGGGAACCGTCCTGCCCGGCCTGCACGACCACCACGTGCACGTGCGTTCGGCGGCCTCGGCGCTCGATTCGTTCCTCGTCGGGCCGCCCGGGGTCAGCACCAAAACCGAGCTGGCGCAACTGCTGTCGAACGCGACGCCGGGGCCCGACGGGTGGATTCGCGCCGTCGGCTACCACGAGTCGGTGGCCGGCGACCTGGACCGGGACGCGCTCGACACCATGGTGCGCGGCGTCCCGGTGCGCATCCAGCACCGCAGCGGTGCGCTGTGGATCCTCAACTCCGAGGCGCTGGGCCGGGTGGGCCTGGCCGACCACCCCGACGGGCGGCTGCGCAGCGCGGACCACGGCTGGTCGGACCTGCTGCAGCGGCGCGAAAGCGACCTGGCGGAGCTGAGCCGGCGCATCACCGCGACCGGCGTCACCGGCGTCACCGACGCCACCCCCGACCTCGACGCCGACGACATGGTGTCGCTGGTGGTGGCGCACCGGCGCGGGGAGTTCCGCCCCCGGCCGAGCTTCCTGTCGCCGGGCAAGAAGATTCTGCACGACGACGGGCTCGATGTGGACGGGCTGGCGGACTGGATCGTGGGCCGGCACGACGCGGGCCGGCCGGTCGCCGTGCACTGCGTGACCGCGGCCCAGCTCGTGGTGGCGATCGCGGCCCTGCGGGCGGCGGGCAGCCATCCGCAGGACCGCATCGAGCACGCCGCCGTGGTGCCCGACGACAACCTGTCCGACCTGGCCGAGTTGGGGGTCACGGTGGTGACGCAACCCAACTTCGTCGCCGAGCGCGGCGATCATTACCTCGCCGACGTCCCCGCCGCCGAGCACGACCAGCTGTGGCGCGTCGCCTCGCTGCTGAAGGCGGCGGTGCCCGTGGCGCTGTCCACCGACATGCCGTTCGGCCACGGCGACCCTTGGACGGCCATGCGCGCCGCCGTCTACCGCACCACCCCGAGTGGTGCCGTCCTGGGCGTCGACGAACGTGTCTCCGCACGAGAGGCTTTGGCGATGTTCCTGGGCTCGCCGGACCGGCCGGCCCGGCCGCGCACGGTGGCGACCGGAGAACCGGCGGACCTCTGCGTGCTGAGCGAGCCACCCGCGACGGCGCTGGCAGAGCTGGACGCCGGCATGGTGGCGGCCACCGTCATCGGTGGGGAGCTCGTTTACTTCGCGATGTGACCGGCGATCACGACGCGATGGCGAACGCCGCGCGCAGCATGGCGCACTGACTGTCGAAAAACCGCTGCGACACTTGCGCTTTGGGCGCGATGAGATCGAATCCGTGGAAGGCTCCCGGCACGGTCTCCACCTGGCACGGCACCCCGGCGGCGGTCAGGCGTTGCGCGTAGGCCAGATCCTCGTCGTGGAACAGGTCGTGGGTGCCGACCCCGATCCACGCCGGCGGCAGCCCGCTGAGGTCTTCGCGGCGCCCGGGCACGGCGACCTGCGGGTCGGCGTCGCCGAGGTACGCCGCCCAGCCGAACCGATTGCTGCGGGTGTCCCACAGCCGGTAGTTCGCGTCGTGGGCGGACGCCGAGCTGCGATCGTCGAGCATGGGATAGGTGAGCAACTGGAACGCGGGGCTCACCTCGGCGCGATCGCGGGCGAGCAAGGCCAGGGCCGCGGCCAGGCCGCCGCCGGCGCTGGCGCCGCCGATGGCCACCCGGTAGCGGTCCACGGACGGCAGGCCGGCCAGCCAGGTCAACGCCGAATAGCAGTCCTCCAGCGGCGCGGGATATGGATGTTCGGGCGCCAGACGGTATTCCACCGACGCGACGGTGATGCCCAGCCGCCGGCTGAACCCGCTGCAGAGCCGGTCGTCCTGCCGGGCGGTGCCGATCACGTAGCCGCCCCCATGGATCCACAGCAGCGCGGGGGTCGGCTCGGCCACGCCGGCCGGCCGGAACAGCCGGACACCGGTTCCCGAACCCAGCGTGAGCCCCTCGACACCGTCGACGGGCTTTCCGAGGCGGTCGCGCAGCGCGATTCCCGCCCGCATCATCCGCAGGGTCCTGGGACCGACGAGTCGGCGCGGGGCAAAACGGGCGACCCGCTGGAGGTCAGGGTGAACATCGGTGTTCGGCACCGCATCAGTATCACCGACGCGCAACACCCGATGACCTGCTATCCGTGGTATGCGGCGGTTGGAGAAATCGGGAGGCAACGTGACCGGATACGCTTCGCGATTCGTCGATACCGTGCTCGGCAAGATCCGTGTGCAGGTCAGCCCCGGCACCGGCCCCGCGGTGCTGCTGTGGCCCAGCCTGTTGATGACCGGGGACCTGTGGTTGGGCCAGGCGGCGCACTTCGGCGCCAGCCACCGCCTGGTGCTGATCGATCCGCCCGGCCACGGCGGCAGCGAGCCGCTGCGGTCGGCCTTCACGTTCGGCGACTGCGCCCGCTGCGTCGTCGACCTGCTGGACGGGCTCGGCATCGACAAGGCCCACTTCGTGGGCAATTCCTGGGGCGGCATGATCGGCGCCACGTTCGCGGCTCACCAT
This sequence comes from Mycobacterium sp. E2497, assembly GCF_001668695.1. Classification (NCBI taxonomy): domain Bacteria; kingdom Bacillati; phylum Actinomycetota; class Actinomycetes; order Mycobacteriales; family Mycobacteriaceae; genus Mycobacterium; species Mycobacterium sp. E2497. The sequence continues at coordinate 1,987 of NZ_LZKD01000142.1, read as the reverse complement.
CCCGACCGGCTTGACCGCGCCGTGCTGATGAACTGCACGGCGTCGAGAGCCGGTGTCGTTCAGAAGGCGAAATACGCGGCCATGTTGCGCGCGGCGGCGGTGCTGGGCGGCATCCGGCCGCCGCTGACGTCGTCGGCGCTGCGCGCCTTCCTCGGCCCGACGACACTGCGTACCCGTCCGGACGTGGTCGAGACCGTGCGCGCGAACCTGCGCGCGGTCAACATCGATTCGGCCCGCTGGGCGGTCCGCAGCGTGGTGCCCGCGCGCCCCGACCAGCATGCCCTGCTGCGAACGATCACGGCCCCGGTCCTGGTGGTCGCCGGCGCCGAAGACGCCACCTTCCCCGTGCCCGAAACCCGGGCGATGGCGGAGTCGATCCCCGGCGCTTCCTTCCGCGTGCTCGACGGGATCGCGCACCTCGCGGCGCTGGAAGACCCGGCCCGGGTGAACGACGTACTGGATGCCTTCCTGTTCGGCGCTGTCCATTGATCCGTGAGAACTCATGCGCGACGGGACTTCCGCCGAGCGGATCGCGGATGAACCATTCCGCTCCCGCGCGCGTACTCCAAGGGCGGTGGATTAGCCGAACAAAGATCGGGGTATCGGTGGAGTGCTGGCGAGGGCGAGACGCGCCAGCGTTTCTTCGTCGCAACGTCCCTCACCGGGACCGAGCGTGGACCGCCCGGCCGGGCAGGACGCGAGGGACGTGAATGCTGGGGCATCTCTACGATCGGGCGCTCGGCGGCGAGCGATGTTGGATTCGCCACGACGACGGGGAGCTGCGGCCCCTACCGGCGCACCGCTGGCTGGGCGTGCGATGTCCCGAGGACGTATGTCCCGGTGACGGATCCGGCGACGCCTTCGACGAGGACTTCGACGAAGCCGTCACGCGGATGTGCACCGGGCCGACGATCGAATTGGGCTGTGGGCCGGGCCGATTGGTGGCCCGGCTGATTCAGCGGGGAATACCGGCCCTTGGCATCGACCGCTCGGTGACCGCGATCCGGTTGGCGGGCCGCGGCGGCGCGCCGGTCCTGCTGGGCGATGTGTTCGACCCGCTGCCCGCGATGGGCCTGTGGCAGACGGTGTTGTTGGTCGACGGCAACGTGGGCCTCGGCGGGGACCCGCGCCGCATCCTGGGGCGGGCCGCCGAGCTGCTGGCGCGGGGCGGGCGCTGCGTGGCCGAATTCGACGCCGAGAACATCGGCATCCGATCGCGCTGGGTCCGGCTGGAGTCCGCCTGCGAGGTCGGGCCCTGGTTCCGGTGGGCGTCGGTCGGCGTGGACAGTGCCGCCGCACTGGCCGCGCAGGTCGGCCTGACGCTGACCGGCGTTCGTCTGATCGGCGGCCGGGTGATCGCCTGCCTGGCGGCGATGTGAGCGTGGGGAGAGGCGCCGCCGACGGCCGACGCGGCGTCGACGCAAACGTCAGTTTCGGAGCCGGGGGCGGGGGTACGCTGCCCTAACACCACGGCAAGGAGGCCGGCTATGACATCGTGCGCGAAATGGTTGCTGCGGGCGCGTCCCGGCGACTACGCGCTGGCCTTGAGCGTCGCGGGCGCTTCGCTACCGGTGGTCGGCAAGCACCTCGAGCCGCTGGGCGGCCTCACCGCGATGGGCATCTGGGGCGCCCGGCACGCCCCCGAGTTCTTCTCCGGGATGACCAAGCCCCGCCCGTCGCCCGACGGCGACGACGCCCGCCTCCCCGACGGGTTGAGCGCCCGGGACGTCTCCGTCGCGGCGCTGCGCGGGCAGGTCCTTGCGGCGCCAGACGTCGAGCACCTGCGCGGGGTGGTCCCCGTAGTGGACCGCGCGCCGGTGCAGGTACCGGCGCTGGCGCACCGCATCCCAGATCGGCGGCGTCCGCAGCGCGGTGGGCCACTCCAGCTCGAGGTCCGCGGCCGACACGATCCCGCGCAGCGCCGCGACGGAGACGTCCCGGGCGCTCAACCCGTCGGGGAGGCGGGCGTCGTCGCCGTCGGGCGACG
>NZ_LZKD01000141.1:0-10872 GCF_001668695.1 Mycobacterium sp. E2497 | reverse complement strand
CAGCGCCGTGTTCATCCGGGCCCGCATGTTCTCCACGCCGATCTGGTACGTCAGCTCGATCACCCCGGCGTCGCCGAATCGGGCCCGCAGGTCGGCGACCTGCTCGTCGGTGACGGTGTGCGGATCGGTGGTCATCGCATCGGCGTAACGGATGGCGGCACGTTCGTCTTCGGTGAATGCCGTTGAGGTGGCGTAGTTGTCGATCTCTTCGAGCCGCTCGACGTCGAGGCCGTCCAGGCGCTGCAACATGGACCCGAAGTCGACGCACCAGGAGCAGCCGATGCTGCGCGCGGTCCACAGCACCGCGAGCTCGCGCACACCGACCGGCAGCTGCGTGGACGCCCGGTCGATCATCGTCTCGTGCACGGCACCGGCGACCATCAGCTTGCGATGGTGGGCAGTCACGGTGAAGGGTTCGGGGACCTGGCCGTAGCGCCGCTTGGCGATCCGGTACATCACACGGGTCAACAGCCCGGCGCGCTCGGGGGACAGGGGTTCGATTCGGGTCTTCTGTGTCATACCCCTTAGACGAGACGGGCCGGACAACTGTGACGGCGGAATGCGCCTCGTCGGCCGCGGGAGAGCCGTAGCATGCGCCTAGCCACTCGACATCGATGATCAGTGGTTCGCGATGGGGAGCCGACGATGACCGCGCTGTTCAGCCCATGGTGGCGGGCCGATCAGTATGACTGGCTCTCGGGTTACCTCGCCTCGCGGCGCCTCAGCGGCGCCACCCGGGCCGTGATGGCATCCATCGCCGCGTCGATGGTGCTGTGCCTTCTGGCGCTGCTCGCCGGTTCCGATGGTCCGCGCGGACCGGTCCCGGTGGCGATGATGTGGCTTGCCGTCGCCGGCGGGGTGGCGGGCGTTTTGCTGTGGGTATGGCGCTGGCCCACGCGCCGGCAGTCGGTCGCCTTCGCCATGACGTGCAACACCGCCACCGCCCTGGCGTGCCTGGCGCACCCGAATCCGCTGGCCGCCCTGATCGGCTGCATCGCGTTCGCGACGTTCGGCGCCTACATGGCGTTCTTCCACACCACGGGGTTCGTGCTGTACAACTTCGCGGTCGCCGCCGCGGTCGGGTCCTGGGAGGCGTTGTCGCTGGCCCGGACCGGCCACCCCAGCCTGGCGGGGGTGGACCTGTGGCTGGTGATCGAGGTGAACATCGCCCTACCGCTGGCGATCCGGATCTTGGTGCGCGCCCTGTCGGGGGACCTGCTGACCGCGGACCGCGATCCGTTGACCGGCCTGCTCAACAGGCGCGCATTCCAGCACGAGGCGCTGGGGATGATCGTGGCGCGTCGGGGCATCGACTCCCACCTGGTGGTCATGCTGATCGACCTCGACAACTTCAAAGGCCTCAACGACAGGTGTGGTCACGCCGCCGGCGACCACGCGCTGGTCCAGGTCGCCCAGGCGCTGTTGGCCGCGGCGGACGACCAGGCGGTGGTGGCGCGAAGCGGTGGCGAGGAATTTCTCTTGGCGGGCACGTCCGCGGGCTGCAACGCCGAGTCGCTGGCCGCGCGGATGTGCCGGGCGATCGCGGCCTCGACCGCGGGGGTCACCGCCAGCATCGGCACCGCGTGCGCCCGCCTGGACGACACCGCCGTCGAACCGCAGGTCCTTCTGGCCGAGTTGATCACCGCCGCCGACGCGGCGATGTACCAGGCCAAACGGTTGGGCGGCAACCGGTGTAGCCATCACGAGCTCTGTTGACCCGTGCGCATGGTCAGCGCGTGAACATCAGCGCGCGCTTGACCTCCTGGATCGCCTTGGTGATCTGGATGCCGCGCGGGCAGCACTCGGTGCAGTTGAACGTGGTGCGGCAGCGCCACACGCCGTCCACCTCGTTGAGGATGTCGAGGCGCTCGGCGGCGGCCTCGTCGCGGCTGTCGAAGATGAACCGGTGCGCGTTGACGATCGCCGCCGGGCCGTAGTAGCTGCCCTCGTGCCAGAACACCGGGCAGCTGGTGGTGCAGGCCGCGCACAGGATGCACTTGGTGGTGTCGTCGTAGCGGGCGCGGTCGGTGGGGCTCTGAATGCGTTCCCGCGTGGGCGGATTGCCGCTGGTGACCAGGTACGGCTTGACCGCGCGGTAGGCGTCGAAGAACGGCTCCATGTCGACGATCAAATCCTTCTCCACCGGCAGGCCGCGGATCGGCTCGACCGTGATCGTGAGCTGCTTACCCGGCTTCTCGGGCAGCAGGTCGCGCATCAGCACCTTGCAGGCCAGCCGGTTGACGCCGTTGATGCGCATGGCGTCCGAACCACACACCCCGTGGGCGCAGGAGCGCCGGAAGGTCAGCGTCCCGTCCAGGTAGCTCTTGATGTAGATCAGCAGGTTGAGCAGCCGGTCGCTGGGCAGGCATGGAACCCGAAAGCTTTGCCAGCCACCGGTTTTCGCGAAGGCGTCCGGGTCGTCGGGGTTGAACCGGGCGATCTTGAGGGTCACCATCACCGCCCCGTCGGGGATGGGCGGGAGCGGCGGCTCGACACGGGGTGCCTCTTCTTGCTCCAAGGCCTCGCCTGCGGTCATCAGTACTTCCGTTCCTTGGGCTCGTAGCGGGTCTGCACGACGGGCTTGAAGTCCAGCGCGATGTCGCTGAGCAGGTCGGTGCCCTGTTTGTAGGCCATGGTGTGGCGCATGTAGTTGACGTCGTCGCGGTTCGGGTAGTCCTCCCGGGCGTGCCCGCCGCGGGATTCCTTGCGGTTCAGCGCGCCCACCACCGTGACCTCGGCCAGTTCCAGCAGGAAGCCCAGCTCGATGGCTTCCAGCAGGTCGCTGTTGTAGCGTTTCCCCTTGTCGTGCACGGTGATTCGGGAGTACCGCTCCTTGAGCGCGTGGATGTCGGTCAGCGCCTGCTTCAGCGTCTCCTCGGTGCGGAACACCGCGGCGTTGTTGTCCATCGACTGCTGCAGCGCGCCGCGGATGTCGGCCACCCGCTCGTTGCCGTGCTCGCTCAGGATGTCGCCCACCCAGCCGACCACCATCGCCTCCGGATTCGGTGGCATGTCGACGAAGTCGTGCCCGCGCGCGTAGTTGACCGCGGCGATGCCGGCGCGGCGGCCGAAGACGTTGATGTCCAGCAGCGAGTTGGTGCCCAGCCGGTTGGCGCCGTGCACCGACACGCACGCGCACTCGCCGGCGGCGTAGAGGCCCGGCACCGTGGAGGTGTTGTCCCGCAACACCTGCCCGGTGACGGTGGTGGGGATGCCGCCCATCACGTAGTGGCACGTCGGGTAGACCGGAACCAGCTCGTGCACCGGGTCGACGCCCAGGTAGGTGCGGGCGAACTCGGTGATGTCGGGCAGCTTGGCCTCGAGCACGTCCTCGCCGAGGTGGCGCACGTCGATGTAGACGTAGTCCTTGTGCGGGCCGGCGCCGCGGCCCTCCAAGACTTCCAGCACCATCGAGCGGGCCACGATGTCGCGCGGTGCCAGGTCGACGATGGTCGGGGCGTAACGCTCCATGAAACGCTCACCCTCGCCGTTGAGCAGGCGGCCGCCCTCGCCGCGCACGGCCTCGGAGATCAGGATGCCCAGCCCGGCCAGGCCGGTCGGGTGGAACTGATGAAACTCCATGTCCTCCAACGGAAGTCCCTTGCGGAACACGATGCCGATGCCGTCTCCGGTCAGCGTGTGCGCGTTGGAGGTGGTCTTGTACATCCGGCCCGAACCGCCGGTGGCGATCACCACGGCCTTGGCGTGGAAGACGTGGATCTGGCCGGTGGCCAGCTCGTAGGCCACCACCCCGGTGGCCACCGGCCCGCTCGGCGTCTCGGTGAGCACCAGGTCCAGCGCGTAGAACTCGTTGAAGAACTGCACGTCGTGCTTGACGCAGTTCTGGTACAGCGTCTGCAGGATCATGTGCCCGGTGCGGTCGGCGGCGTAGCAGGCGCGGCGCACCGGGGCCTTGCCGTGTTCACGGGTGTGCCCGCCGAAGCGGCGCTGGTCGATGCGGCCCTCGGGGGTGCGGTTGAACGGCATCCCCATCTTCTCCAGGTCGAGCACCGCGTCGATGGCTTCCTTGCACATGATCTCCACCGCGTCCTGGTCGGCGAGGTAGTCGCCGCCCTTGACGGTGTCAAAGGTGTGCCATTCCCAGTTGTCGTCCTCGACGTTGGCCAGCGCCGCGCACATCCCGCCCTGGGCAGCCCCGGTGTGGCTGCGGGTCGGGTACAGCTTGGTCAACACCGCGGTCCGGACCCGCGGGCCGGCTTCCACCGCCGCGCGCATGCCGGCGCCGCCGGCGCCGACGATCACCACGTCGTATCGGTGTTGCTGGATCAACCGGTCAGCCCCCTAAAATCACGAGATATTCGGGTCGAATGTCACCAGCACGTAGGTGCCCAGCACCAACGTGAACCCCATCGACAACAGCAGCAGGCTGTTGAGCCAGAACCGGGTGCTGTCCTTGCGGCTGTAGTCGTCGATGATCACCCGCAGGCCGTTGCCGCCGTGCAGCTGCGCCAGCCACAGCAGCGCCAGATCCCAGAACTGCCAGAACGGCGAGGCCCAGCGCTGCGCCACGTAGTTGAAGTCGATGCGGTAAACGCCGTCGTCCCACATCAGCATGATGAACAGGTGCCCGACGGCCAAGACGATGAGCGCGACGCCGGAGAACCGCATGAACAGCCACGCGAACTTCTCGAAATTGGGGATGCCGGCCCGGCGCCGCGGCGAGCGCGGGTTGTCCAGGCTGGCCGGCCGGTCGTGGCTGCGCTGCCGCACCGGGGCCACCTCGCCCCGGCCGAGCTGCAGGTCCGGGGAGCTCATCGCAGGTGCTCGGTGATGTGGATCCCGGTCACCACGCCGGCCGGCACCATGAGCAGCAGAAAGACGACGCCGACGATCCAGAACATCAGCTTCTGGTAGCGGGTGCCCTCGGACCAGAAGTCGATGAGGATGACCCGGATCCCGTTCAGCCCGTGGAATACCACCGCGGCCACCAGCCCGTACTCCATCAGTCCGACGACCGGGGTCTGATAGTCGTGGATCACCGCGTTGTAGGTCTGCGGGCTCACCCGCAGCATCGCGGCATCCAGCACGTGGACGAACAGGAAGAAGAAGATCGTCGCGCCGCTGATGCGGTGCAGCACCCAGGACCACATGCCCGGGTCGCCCCGATACAGCGTCCGGGGCGGTCGGCGCCTGCGCGCGGGCGCAGATTCTTTTGCCGGATCCGCGGTTGTCGCCTGTGTGGTCACCGGAGTCCTCACCGCCTTCTGACATTGGAGGGCAGTTCAGCCTAACCCGGCCGAAGGACGCCCAGCGCCAAGCAGTCCGCCAAGCGAAGCGTCGTGCCAGAGTTAGGGTGGCAGTCGCACGGGCCCGTCGGTGAGCGGGGTTTTGAACGAGGTTGGGTATGCCTGATGTCGATTGGAATACGCTGCGCCGCAAGGCAATCGGTGCCGCGGCGGGGGCCTATGCGCCGTACTCCCGATTCCCGGTGGGAGCGGCCGCGCTGGTCGACGACGGGCGCGTGGTCACCGGCTGCAATGTGGAGAACGTCTCATATGGCCTTGGTCTCTGTGCCGAATGCGGTGTGGTGTGCGCCCTACACACCAGCGGCGGCGGCCGGCTGATCGCGCTGGCCTGTGTCGACGGGCGGGGATCCCCGCTGATGCCGTGCGGGCGGTGCCGCCAGCTGCTGCTGGAGCACGGCGGCCCCGAGCTGCTGGTCGACCATCCGGACGGTCCCCGCCGCCTCGGCGAGCTGCTGCCCGACGCGTTCACCGCCGACCTGCCGCGGGAACCCCGTTGACCGACTTGAACTTCGACGCCCCGACGGTGATCCGCACCAAGCGCGACGGCGGCCGGCTGTCCGACACCGCCATCGAGTGGGTGGTCGACGCGTACACCCATGGCCGGGTCGCCGAGGAACAGATGTCGGCGCTGCTGATGGCGATCTTCCTGCGCGGTATGGACCACGGCGAGACCGCCAGCTGGACCGCGGCGATGCTGGCGTCCGGGGAACGGCTCGACTTCAGCGACCTGGGCAAGCCCACCGTGGACAAGCACTCCACCGGGGGAGTGGGGGACAAGATCACCCTGCCGCTGGTTGCCGTGGTCGCGGCCTGCGGCGCGGCGGTGCCGCAGGCGTCGGGGCGAGGGCTCGGGCACACGGGCGGCACGCTGGACAAGCTCGAGTCCATCGCCGGGTTCACCGCCACGCTGTCCAACCGTCGGGTGCGCGACCAGCTCCGCGATGTCGGCGCGGCCATCTTCGCCGCCGGGGAATTGGCGCCGGCCGATGCCAAGCTGTACGCGCTGCGCGACGTCACCGCCACGGTCGAGTCGCTGCCGCTGATCGCCAGCTCGGTGATGAGCAAGAAGCTGGCTGAGGGCGCCGGAGCGCTGGTGCTCGACGTGAAGGTCGGCTCCGGGGCGCTGCTGAGCTCCCCGCAGCGCTGCCGCGAGCTGGCCCACACCATGGTGGAACTGGGCGCCGCGCACGGCGTGCCCACGCATGCGCTGCTGACCGACATGAACGCCCCCCTCGGCGCGACGGTCGGCAACGCCGTGGAGGTCGCCGAGTCGCTGGAGGTGCTGGCCGGCGGCGGCCCGCCCGACGTGGTGGCGCTGACGCTGCGGTTGGCCGCCGAGATGCTCGAGCTGGCCGGGCTCGACGCCCGCGACCCCGCCGACACGCTGCGCGACGGCACCGCGATGGACCGATTCCGCCGGCTGATCGCCGCCCAGGGCGGCGATTTGTCGGTTCCGTTGCCGATCGGTGCGCATTCCGACACCGTGACCGCCGCCCGGGGCGGCACAATGGGCGATATCGACGCGATGGCAGTGGGGCTGGCGGCATGGCGGCTCGGCGCGGGCAGGTCCCGTCCGGGCGAACGGGTGCAGGCCGGCGCCGGCGTCCGGATCCACCGCCGTCCCGGGGAGCCGGTTTCGGCCGGCGCGCCGCTGTTCACCCTCTACACCGACACCCCGGAACGCTTCGGCGCCGCGCTGGCCGAGCTGGAAGGCGGCTACAGCGTCGGCGACACACCGCCGGCCCCGCGGCCGCTGATCATCGATCGGATCGTCACGTGACCACGCCACTGGGCCTCGAGCAGATCAAGAAGGCGCCCAAGGCGCTGCTGCACGATCATCTCGACGGGGGGCTGCGCCCGTCGACCGTGGTGGAGATCGCCGAACAAACCGGCTACGACGGGTTGCCCACCACCGACGTCGACGAGCTGGCCACCTGGTTTCGCACGCAGTCGCACAGCGGCTCGCTGGAGCGCTACCTGGAGCCGTTCTCGCACACCGTGGCGGTGATGCAGACACCCGACGCGCTGCACCGCGTCGCCTACGAGTGCGTCGAGGACCTGGCCGCCGATTCGGTCGTCTACGCCGAGGTCCGGTTCGCGCCCGAGTTGCACATCGACCGGGGGCTGTCCTTCGACGCGATCGTCGACTCCGTGCTGGCCGGCTTCGCCGACGGCGAGAAGGCCTGCGCCGCCGCGGGCCGGCCGATCGTGGTGCGGCTGCTGGTCACCGCCATGCGCCACGCCGCCGTGTCCCGGGAGATCGCCGCGCTGGCTATCCGGTTCCGGGACAAGGGAGTTGTCGGTTTCGACATCGCCGGCGCCGAGGCGGGAAACCCGCCGACGCGGCACCTGGACGCCTTCGAGTACATGCGAGACCACAACGCGCGCTTCACCATTCACGCGGGCGAGGCGTTCGGCCTGCCCTCCATCCACGAGGCGATCGCGTTCTGCGGCGCCGACCGCCTGGGCCACGGGGTGCGCATCGTCGACGACATCGACGTCCTGGGTGGCGGCGAAGTGAGATTGGGAAGGCTGGCGGCCATCTTGCGGGACAAGCGAATTCCGCTCGAGCTGTGTCCCAGTTCCAACGTGCAGACCGGTGCGGTGAAAAGCATCGCCGACCATCCGTTCGACCTGCTGGCCCGCACGCGATTCCGGGTCACCGTCAACACGGACAACCGGCTGATGAGCGATACCTCGATGAGCCGCGAAATGCACCGGTTGGTACAGGCTTTCGGCTACGGGTGGAGCGACCTGGAGCGGTTCACCATCAACGCGATGAAGTCGGCATTCCTTCCGTTCGACGAGCGGTTGGCGATCATCGACGACGTCATCAAGCCGCGCTACGCCGTGTTGATCGCGGGCTGACGCCGCTCGCCCGAAAAGCGGACGAGCGGCGTAGCTTTCGGTTCAGCGGGTGAGCCGGGTGCCGGTGCGGCGACCCGTCAGCGCCTCGTAGAGGGCGATGAGGACGACGGCGGCGCCGACTCCGATGAAGAACGGAATCCACGCGATGCCACCGTTGGCGTTGTGGTATCCGAACTGGCTGGCGACCGCCGAACCGATCAGGCCGCCTACGGCGCCGATCACGACGGTCATGATCATGCCGACGTTCTGCTTGCCCGGCATCACCAGGCGGGCGACGACACCGATGATCGCCCCCACGATGATGGCGAGGATGATGGATCCGACCATTTCAGCTCCTGTCATAACGGCTCCCGGGGTGGGCGCCATCTCGACGAGGATTTCCCCGAAAAGACGGACTTCTAACACAATTGGGGCGGGTGTCAGAGCAGGTCGGCGGCGAGCCCGATGGCGCGCACCGTGCCGGCCAGGTGCGTCTGCACCGCGCGCAGCGCTCGGGGGGCGTCGCCGTCACGCAGCGCCTCGGCGATCTCGCGGTGCTCGTCCAGGATCGTCCTCACCCGGTCGGGGTCGCGCAGCGCCGACTCGCCGATCATCCGCATCTGCCGATCCCGCAGCGACGCGTAGAAACCCGCCAGGATGACGTTCCCCGACTCGGCCAGCGTCACGGCGTGGAAGGCGCGGTCGGCGTCGAGGAATTCGGGCCAATCGGCGTGGTCGACGGCGGCGCGCTGCCGCTCGAGCTCGGTCGACATCCGCTCGAAAACCGCGGCGCACACGGCCGGGCCGCGGCCCACCACCTTCGTCGCGGCGAACTGCTCGAGCACCAGTCGCGCCTCCATCACCGATCGGACCTCGCCGGGTGACACGGGGACAACCAGCGCGCCGCGTTGGGGGTACAGCCGCAGCAGGCCCTCGGCCTCCAGCCGCAGGAACGCCTCGCGCACCGGCGTGCGGGACATCCCCAGCGCCGTGGCGACGTCGCCCTCGCTGATCAGCTCCCCGCCGGGGAACGCGCCGGTCAGCACCCGCGTCTTGACGTAGTCCAGCGCGCGGTCCTTGGCCGTGCCCGGCCGCGGGTCGATCGTTGCCACTGCTACCTTCCCCGTAGCTAAGTCGTATCTCAGGCAGTCGACCGTACACCAAGCGATTCCGGTCGCAGCTGGTCTTGACGCTTAGATACAAGATAGATACATTACAGATGTAAGACGTACCCGAGCTTAAGGACCCTTCGCCATGTCCACTCTGGAAACGAACCAGTCGCTGGTCCCCAACCTGGATCCGACGATTCCCGCACCGATGATCAACGTCGCCGAGTACGGCTTCGAGGGCCGCTTCGAAGACTGGGCCGACGACGCGTGCTACTTCGAATACTCCAAAGCCGCCAATCCCATCGGGTCCGGGCTCGCGCCGCAGGTTCCGATTTCCCGCTTTGACCCGGAGATCTACGTCGATCAGCCGACCGGAATCTTCCCCCTCGACCTGTCGAAGGAGCTTGGCATCAACACCGGTGCGGCGACCAGCCCCGCGCTGTTGGCCAACTTCGTGCGCATTCGCAGCGGCGAGCAGATCGACGCCAGCCCCAACGCCACCTCCCAGCTGTACTACGTCCTCTACGGGCGTGGCTTCGCGGCGGTCAACGGCCACCTCGTCGAGTTCGAGAAGGGCGACTTCCTGACGTTGCCCGCCGGCACCCACACCGTGTTCTACGCCGCCGCCGAAACGGCGATGTACTGGGTGCACGACGAGCCGCTGCTGCGTTACCTCGGGGCCGAAGCGACCCAGCCGCGCTTCCGTGCGACGAAGTTCTGCCGTGCGGATGCGGTGGCCAAGCTCGAAGAGATCGCGTCGCAGCCCGGCGCCAACGAGAAGAGCCGGGTCAGCGTCCTGCTCGCCAACGCCAACCAGGAGCAGACGCTGACCATCACCCACGTGCTGTGGGCGATGTTCGGCGTGCTTCCGGCCAATCAGGTGCAGCGCCCGCACCGGCATCAATCGGTCGCCCTCGACCTGATCCTCGACGCGCCGGAAAGCGGCTGCTACACCCTGCTGGGGACCCGCCTCGACGAGCACGGCGACATAGTCAACCCCATCCGGGTCGAGTGGCAGGCGGGCGGCGCCTTCACCACGCCGCCCGGAATGTGGCACGCCCACTACAACGAGACCGATCGGCCCGCCCACCTGATTCCCATTCAGGACGCCGGTTTGCAGACCCATCTGCGCAGCCTGGACATCAAGTTCACGCAGCGCCGCGACCTCGTCGTGGGGTGACCGCCCGGTAGGCGCGGTGCAGCGCCGACGTTCGGCGCATAGTGTGGCTGGACATGAAGTTGCCCCTGCTGGGCCCCGTGTCGGTCACCGGCTTCCAGAACGCGTGGTTCTTCCTGTTCCTGCTCGCCGTTCTGCTGGTCCTGGGCATCTACGTCGTGCTGCAGTTCGCCCGCCGCCGGCGCGTGCTGCGCTTTGCCAACATGGAGGTGCTGGAGCGGGTCGCGCCTGCGCACCCCAGCCGGTGGCGGCACGTGCCGACGATCCTGCTGGCGACCTCACTGGTACTGCTGACCACCGCGATGGCCGGGCCAACCTCCGACGTGCGGATCCCGCTGAACCGGGCGGTCGTCATGCTGGTCATCGACGTGTCGGAGTCCATGGCCTCCACCGACGTCCCCCCCAACCGGCTCAAGGCCGCCGAGGAGGCGGCCGCCCAGTTCGCCACCCAGCTGACCCCGGGCATCAACCT